>JAFDKH010000334.1 GCA_019307065.1 Deltaproteobacteria bacterium | reverse complement strand
AAGGGATCCGCATCGAAGAAGCAAGGTCAGAGATTGAAAAGTTGCGTGCGGCTATTCAGCAATTTGACTTCGCAACTTGTACCACACCTCGCTTGAAAATAGCGCTGGAGAACCTGGGTGTCTCGCAGGTGGAGATTGTACCCAATACTCCTTCCGCGGAGGTGATGGCAATGTCCATTGCGGCCGTTGCCAGCAATTCACAGAAAAAAGACAAGAAAAAAACCATCATCGGTTACCCAAGTGGAAGTGCAACGCATCAACGAGATCTTGCCATCGCTATACCTGCATTAATTCGCATCCTCGAAGAATTTCAGGAAGTTGAACTTCACTTGTGCGGTTTCGTCGATCTCCCAGAAGCTCTTGCTTCTTATCAACATCGCATTGTCAAAAAACCGTTTGTGAATAACCTATTGCTTCCAGAAATCCTTGCCGGATTTGACATCAGCATCGCGCCGCTCGAATCTTCGAATTTCTGCAACGCGAAAAGCGAAATAAAGTATCTCGAAGCTGGTTTGGTCAAGGTACCGACGGTAGCCAGTGTGACTGAACCTTTCCAGGCAGTCATCGAGCACGGAACAAACGGGTTTCTAGTTGAAAACGACCAGGAGTGGTATGAGTGCCTGAAGCAGTTGGTTGCTGATGCCGAGTTGCGACAAAAGATGGGTCAGGCATCATTTGAAAAAGTAATGGAAGAGTACTCGCCGGCGGTTCGTGTTAGTCGCTCGGTTCAGGCATTTGTGCGCTGGATACAAGATAAAAACAAGGGAAAGAACCTCCGGTTGACGAACGACTGGAGGTCGTTTGTACAGGAGAATTTCGACGGTCAGGGCATCGAGATAGGAGCGTTGGATAAGCCGTTTCAGACTAACTTCAGTACACAAATAAAATACGTGGATATAATGACGACGGAAGAGTTGAAGAAACAGTATCGCGATGACCCCAGCGTTTCAGTTGAGGACATAGTTCGGGTGGACCACATAAGCAGCGGTCAGAACCTGTCCATGTTCACGGGGGAGTCAGTGGATTTCGTTTGCAGCTGTCATCTTCTCGAGCATTTGCCCAACCCGGGCAAGGCAATTCAGGAGTGGCTCCGGGTTGTCAAGAAGGGGGGAAACATCTTCTTCCTCTTGCCCGATAAGCGGTATTGCTTTGACAGGGTTCGTAAGACCACGCCACTGAGCCACCTGATCGACGACTTCGAGAAAAACGTCGACCAAATCGAATATGCTCACTACGAGGATCACATCAGCAACCTGCATGAAAACAACGACTCGGCGAAAGTACGCGCCGCATTCGAGCGACAAGGAAGCGTCCATGTGCACACCTACACCTACGACTCCTTCGTTTCGTTCCTTGACTGGCTTCAGGAGAAACTCGGCAACTTCCAGATCGTCGACACGAAGCAGCTGGGCGCGGACAGGATGCATATCGCTGCTGTCCTGCAAAAAACATGATCCTATTTTTGTTGATCCAATCCATGGGGGATAGAGTAGGTACTCTGGATTACTATGATTAGACCGCTGTGGGAGCTAGGAGTCGTTCCATAATAATTTTACTTCGTAAAGCAGGGTTGTTTTTGGCGATTGGATTGCTTTCGTCGCTGGCGGTCTATCTTCTCTCCACTGATTTTCGTCCCAAACCTCTGTATCAACAACTGAAAGGCGTTACGGACGATCCGCATTGCTTTATTACGGCAGATCAACCCCTTGTTGTTGAGTTCTCACCTCCCAGATCCGACATCAAGTCAATTTCCTTTTCAGTAATGGTACCGCAGCGAGGTACCGAGCTTGAAGTTACAATCAGGAATCCCAAAAGCAAGCTGGAGATCCGGCAGTCCAGATTTAACAAGTCAGGATCAGGAACAATCTATTTATCCGATCTTGATCTCAAAGCCGGCCCCATCCGGCTTGAGTTCCGTTCGAGCGCGCGGGATACCGAGCGAGCACCCAGGTTGTCCTGGTCAAAATTCAGGCCCAATTGGCCAACCGAGGTTTGGGTGGCTTCAAATAAAGTCTCTAGGTCTCCATTGATTTCGGTGAACTTCTCATGGTCTTCTCAGGCCGCTCTTTGGTGCTGGCTGCTAATGATACCTGGAATACTGGTGGCGTTCAGGACTCAAAAGAGTGTCTTGGTTCTACTAGTCATACTCGGCCTCTGCTCTACGATCACTTCGGTTTTACTGTGGCAACAGAACTATACAGTCGGTCACTACGGTCACTGGGATGCCGATCGCTACGGCCTGTACGCCCAGAAGCTGGCAAACTACGCAGCCGATCAACAACAACGAGAGGCAATTCATAAGTGGTTTGGAAGTTACCCTCACCTGCACAATGCCCTGGCACCCACAGTAGTGGCCGTGCCGATATACTTGGGAGCGGACAGGGATTCTGCCTACCTGGTTTTCATGTCTATCTGCGGTTTCATGGGACTGTTATTGTTTTTTCGGATTCTAAACAAACGCCTCGGTCTTTCATACAGGACAAGCCTGGTTGCGGTCATTTTCTTCGGTTGTCATCTGCTACAACTGAGGTCTTTCTCCAGGGCGGTAACAGATGAACTTGGACTGGTTCTGACCTTGTGGACGCTCGACCTGCTGCTCGCACGGCTCGAGACTGTAATAATCAGCGAGACTGTGTCGCTGGCAGTGCTGATGTTTCTGCATCCCCTGGCCAGGCCGCAAGGTTTTGTTTACCTCCCGTTTATTCTGGCCGGGGTTCTGTTTTGCGATTGGTGGCGAACCAGGCAGCTTCACTTTAAAGATATGGCCCTGACGGTTACCAAACTGCTCGTGGTGCCGGCTATTGCAATAGTGTTTCTATATTTAATATTTGATTGGTTTCATAATTTCCAGCTGTCGATTGAAAAGGCGAAGATTTTCCAAAGATTCTTTACCTTCAGGTACTTCATTTCCTCGATGATCGGACTTTGTCAGCTTCTACCAGTATTGTGGCTTATCGTTAGAAAGCAACGTCTGGTAAATCCGTCGACCATCATCCTGGTGGCCTTTGGTATCTGTTACCTGGCAATGCTGACTATAGTCAAGGCACCGTTATGGTTGAGACACTTCCTGCCAATCCTTCCCGTGGCAGTTTGTCTGGGTGCATTAGGCTTAGAGGACATCCAGAGCCGGGTTAAGAAGAACACGGCGATGGCAATCGCCCTGGCGATCAGTGCCGCCAATGTCGCCTTGATTATCTACCAGATCCTTCTGACTGAGCGAATACCGTCGGCAATCAGGAATTTCATATCTTCCGGGTAGTCCCAGAGTTATTAGTATATTCTGTGTAAGTAGGATACCTTGAGGATGTTCTAGGCATTGATAGAATATGTCGAGTTTGTTTGTTGTCGATAATACTGGTGAGAAATTTGGCAAGTAACATCAAGAAACAAGTCATTCGCACTTTTGACCAGAGTATTAAGAATCTAAATAATTTTCTGGGTCCCTTAGTCATCTCCAGGTCTGAAGTGGTCATATACACAGCGATCATCGGAGGGATCGATAATTTACTCCCCCCTCTTGTAATAAATAATAGGGCTCGATATATCTGTTTTTCTGATAGGCCAATAGCCAACCCGGGAGTCTGGAAGATCATCAACGCAGAACTTCCTTATACTCACTCAAGAATGAACGCCAGATGGTATAAAATCAATTCTAACAGATTCTTTCCTAGTGCGGACTACTCCATCTGGTTAGACGGCACATTTCAAATGAAGATCGATCCTGTACAGGCGATCCATCGTTGGCTCAGTAACGAGGATATTGCCTTCATCATCCATCCAAAAAGAGACTGCATATATGATGAGATCAATGCCTGCAAAGACACCAAAAAAGACGATCCGGAAGTTCTCAATAGTGTTGCTAAAATATATCGTGCGGCTGGTTACCCTGAGCACAATGGCCTAATTGCCAGCGGTGTAATTTTCAGGCACCATACGAAAACGGTTTGTCAATTAAATGATGCCTGGTGGCAGGAAATATCCAAATACAGTATTCGTGATCAAGTCAGTTTCAATTATGTCGCTTACAATCTCGGCATTGGTTACGGTATCATTCCGGGTGACTACTGGAAGAATGAGTATTTCCCCTATACAAACCATGTCAAAGACATCCCTCAACTTTAGCTACGAGATCGTTTTTTTTAATAAACAAAGATCACTCTCATGACTTCTTGCGCGCAACAAACCAAAATGCACTGGTTGTCG
>JAFDKH010000333.1 GCA_019307065.1 Deltaproteobacteria bacterium | reverse complement strand
GTAACTCAAAATTCGTCGTTCCCGGATGATTCTGCCGGGAATCCATACTGCGTAACCCCTTGGATCACCGACAGAACCATTCGGTGATGACGTTTCTATTCAGAGTGGTTTTTGAAAAAAATGACTTTCTTCTCAGGAATCAGTGCCTACCTCCGTCCCCGAGATTCCCCGTCCCCGAGATTCCTTTCGAAATCGATGTCTTCATGTGATTGGCAGTCTGAATACGATTGAGCCAATTCACGGCCCGACTCGCACACAAATAATTTGAAATCCGGCCTTTGCGTTGACGGCAATGTATCCATCGTGGAAGACTGCGTACCCGTTCGACCACATATACATACTCCTAATATCCTTTCCAAACATGGAACGGCATGTTCCGCTCTTCTCGCAAGAGCTGCAATATCCAGTCTTACCTTTTTTCAGGTTCGAATCGCAGCCTCCGAGCAACAACATGAACTCCTGCCGAGTCGGAAGCCTGTATCCATCAGGACAGGCTTTCGGCGCCTTTTCCCATGTTATTGTATTGGCTTTTCCTTGGCATGAAGATCCAGTCCAGATCTGCCCCAGAGGACAACGCATCCAATACAAGTTGGTCCCGGGCTGTTTAACATCTTCCTTCTCGGCCTTCTGTTTCAGGTTTCTGATCATCCTTTGCGCGGTCTTCATGTACGGGTTGTCGTCTGGGTAATCTGCGACAAACTGCTCCCAAACTTTTAATTGTTTTGATACTCTCCCCTTCGTGACCTTCGCTTCATTGTAAGCGGCTTTAAGTTCTTTAGCCCTCTGACGCTTTGCCTCCAAAGCGGACTTCTTTTCATCAGCTCTGCGCTTGGATTTCTCCTGTCTTTCAAGCTTGGCTTCGAGAATGTCGATGTTCTTCTGGACCTTGGCCGTGTGGGGATTGTCAGTCGGGAAGTCGGTCAGGAACTCCTGGTAATTTTCCAGCTTCTGCTCGGTAGTGCCTCTACGAACCGCTTTGGCCAGTTTGCGCCAGGCTCCGTTCAGTGCTCGCTTGTATTCTTTATCGGCAGACGGCGAAATTGAATCTGCGTCTCCGTCTTCAGTTGGCAGAACGACATTGGAAGTAGTCCCGCCGCCCCACTCGCGGAGTTTTGCAGACACCTTTTCGATGGCGTCGACATAGCCAGCCTCGTTGCAGGCGCCTTTCTCCGTGGCCACGATGTCGGTGGTCTGTCGCTTCAGATCGTATAAAGAGGAAGTGACCCGACAGGCACCCGCGGCCTTCAGAATTGTGGTGGTCACCATCTTGTTGGCCGGTAAATTGCGACCCAACTCTATCTGGCACTTCTCGTCGAAGCATTTCTTGAATGACTCGGACGACTGTTCGAGCAGAGCCTTTTTTACGTCACCAGGGGGCATAATCTGGTACACCCCGCCAACCCCAAGCATCTGGCCCAACAGTTCGGTTAGCATTTCTCGCTTGGCCTTGGAGATCTTCAAGAACTTGGTTTGGACGTCGAAGACGGCAACTACTGGGCGTTTGTCAGCTGCTCTGGCAGAAGACACAGAGAGGCCAAACAGAAGAAGCACTGCCACCAAGCTCTTTCCCAAATTCATTAGATGTACCTCGCTAAAATGTTGATGCGAAAATGATATCGCAGCCGGATGATTCCGATCACACAACGGGAAATAGAGTACTAAACAACTAGGGCAGAAATCCTCTATTTTTTGGCCTTCGAACCCTTGACGTATTCGACTACTCCCCAAATGAGGAAAAAAAGGCCGAGGGGAAAGGCGAGAACAGCCATACCATCAGAACGGTTCGTGGTTATAGCTATGACGCCAGCGTTGAGGATGATGGCTCCTGTAATCATGAGCATGGCTCGACTCCTTTTAACGGGGTTTGGGCAGTACCGGAACCAAAACACACGCTAAGGATCAGTTCAAGTGATCAGACGAGCAGTCACTAATCCCCTCCATGCTTTTTATGGCCCTCGAAGAGGGTCGTGCGGTAGATTCTAGCGGCGTGCTTTGTCGGGCAACTGGCCCGCTTTTCAAGAGCGAAGAATGCCCATTTTTTGGGAACAGTAGATGTATTTTTACTTAATTCAGCATATACTGCGCTCAGCAATCAACGCTCAACGCCTTGCCAACCGGGAAAAACATCAATGCTAAAAAACAAGAACCGCTTTCATGAGCCGCTTGTCGAGGGCGACTCGGTATCAAGGACTGTCGGCTGCCGGCATGCCTTCCCAGACAATTGCAGGAGAAACGGCTTGCCCAGAATTTGCGCTTTCGTCAGAAAAGACGGAATGTGCGTCGAACCGGCTTCGTCCTGGAAGAAGCAGTACGAAAAGTTGAAAAAAGATGGGGAAATGAAATGACTATCCTTAAGGAGGCCCAGATGCAAACCGATAAAATCGAGCAGTCACTTTTGCAGTGTAGGTATAGTCAAGTACGTGCCCTCTTCGTCCTCGGATTGGCAACAGCCGCCATCGGGGCCCTCGACTTTGTCGAGTGGTACACCAGGAATGGGGAGGAGTACCTGCAAGCGGCAGCCAGGCGGGGCCCAGGGGGTACAACCGCCGCCCTGCTGTGCCTGCTGGTCGTTGCAGCCTTGTTGCTACGAAAGACCTGGTTTCTCCTGGTTTTGCCCGTCGTTGCGCATGCGTCACTCTTCGTCTGGCAAGCTGGCGAATCCATGACGTTCATCGGATCGCTTAGCGGGCACGGATTGGTGATCGCAAAGTCGCTGACGCAATGGCATCTCCGAGTTGATGTTGTCACGATCGTCCTTGGCATTGGCATCTCGGTGGCAGCGTGGATCCTCGGAACACGACCAGCCACGGAGCCCCCTGTGGAGGGGTAGGACCGAGACCGCTCAAATCCTCACAGATCGATTGTTCATGGAAGCGGGGCAACTACAGGGGCACCTCAGCTATCGCAGGACACTCTCGTGCAAGCGCCGCCGTTAGCTGGGCACGACATGCAATAAGTTTTTCCATCATCGCCCACACAAGTGCACCAAGTGCTGCCGTCCGTTTGCTTCGAACATGTGCAGGAAGGTTCCGCTATGACCACTGAAATACCCAGCGACAGCGCAAGCGCAAGGGCTGCGATGAAGAGCATGAAAAGTCTCATATCAGGTCTCCCTTCAAGTTGTTGGTTTCTATCCTTGACGCCATCAGTATAGCAAAATGCCAATCGTGACTCCATGGGAATTTTTGACAGAGCAGACTGTGCTGACCAATGCAACCCATGGAACATGGCTGGCGCACTCAGCGAATTCGCGATCGGGCCCACAATGTGCTAGAACGCGGGCGGCGTTTCAGTCGGTTCGGAAAGGCATACTCGCGTTACCTGAAGCCGGCCCTGGCGATGATCCTGGCCTGGGCGCTTGGGCAAGTATACTTCCTGAAGATATAGTCCGAGACCGAGATACTTGAAAGGAGTGGGTTCATGGCGCATGAGTTCATCTTCACAGTTCAGCACCTGCGCAAGCTGGT
The DNA here is from genome assembly GCA_019307065.1 of Deltaproteobacteria bacterium. GTDB lineage: Bacteria > Myxococcota > B64-G9 > B64-G9 > B64-G9 > JAFDKH01. Next base: position 745 of record JAFDKH010000333.1, on the reverse strand, counting down.
GGATGGGCGCCGGGAGATCATCAAGGACCTGACCTTGGCCTTCCTGCCGGGTGCCAAGATCGGGGTCATCGGCGGCAACGGAGCCGGGAAAAGTACCTTGTTGCGCATTATGGCCGGGGTCGACCAGGATTTCGACGGCCAGATCTGGCACCCGCCCGGGACCAAGATCGGCTACCTGGCCCAGGAGCCCGAACTGGATGCCTCCCGGGACGTGCGCGGCAATGTGATGGAAGCGGTAGCCGAACAGCAACAGTTGCTGCAGCGCTTCGAGGAGTTGGCCGGCAAGCTTGCAGAAGAGTTGCCGGCCGAGGAGATGGACCAGGTAATGGACGAGTACGGGAAAGTCCAGGACGAAATCGACGCCTGCGGAGCGTGGGAATTGGACCGCACCCTGGATGTGGCCATGGACGCCTTGCGCCTGCCTCCCGGCGATATGGACGTCGCTAACCTGTCCGGCGGCGAAACCCGGCGGGTTGCACTTTGCAAGGTGTTGTTGGCCATGCCTGATCTGCTGCTTCTGGACGAACCCACCAACCACCTGGATGCCGAGAGCGTGGCTTGGCTTGAGCGCCATCTGGCCTCGTTTCCCGGCACAGTCATCGCGGTGACCCACGATCGCTACTTCCTGGACAACGTGGCCGGTTGGATCCTGGAGATGGACCGGGGCGTGGGCCACCCCTTCGAAGGCAACTACTCGGGCTGGCTGGACCAGACGCGCAGGCGAATCGAAACCGACGAGAAACAC
>JAFDKH010000141.1 GCA_019307065.1 Deltaproteobacteria bacterium | reverse complement strand
AAGCTGACGAAAGTATAACGAGATACCTGGGGTAGCAGCGGATCGACATTCTTGAAGGCCCATACTCGGTTGACCGAGAAATTGACCACCGCGCCTAAGCCACACCCTACGATTGTTGCGAACCAGGGGTAGACACCTGCGCCGGTAACAAGGGCGATTACCAGGAGAAAATCCGCGAGCGTGGCCACTCCAGCAGCCACCTGGTTACGCAACAGGCTGCCACGACCCGTATTGAGCCAACCTCCCAAGGGATTATGGCCCAAAGCGGTCAGTAAATACATGAATCTACGAAGCGCAGTCAACTGAGTCGATACTGCAAGCAAGACCAGGCCAATGACCGCTAATCGGTGAATAGGGTAAGGATCGTTTGGGACTAAAATGGCCTCTAGAATTGGGCTGAAAGCGGCAGCGGCTCCAAGGTACAAGATACGCTCAGCTCGCTGCATGATGCCTACTTTCATCTCGACGCCCAGCCCTTCCCCCCGGGCGCGCACGTACGACACCAACATTGTCCCCAGCATGGCGACCAAGACCGCCAGTAGCACCCAACTGGTTCTATAGAACCAGGCAAACCCGATCAGCACGACGCCGTCGCTGTATCTATCCATGACTGAGTCCAGAGCCGCCCCGCTGGGATTCTGCGTCCCCTGCGCCCGGGCCAGGCGACCGTCGAAAATGTCCAGCATTCCGGAGAAAAGGTAGAGCCAACCTCCCAGAGCAAACCGACCGGCGGCGATCGATACGCCCGCGCCAATGGCCACTAGCAAAGAAAGAGTAGTGACCGATGAAGCTGGAATCTTGCTCTTACGTAGTACAAACCACAAAGGTTTGGTTACCCATATGAAATAAAGCCGTATCCATATCCCCATCAGAAAACTGGAGCTGCGTGATTCTACATCTTGATCGCGGTGCTGCCCGCGAAACGCGGACCTGATCGAATAGACTGCCAGCCCGAATATGAAGTATGAGGCAAGAAAAATGGCCGGAGACAGAGAACTCCAGATTCGACCGGAAGTGGACAGATCACCCATGATCCAATCGATCAAACCGCTCATTGAATTACACCCCTTATCTCAAGGACCCAAACATCCATGTTTTTCTTTCTCCTCCTTTTTCAATTCTAAAAACCGGGCCTTCCCGGAGTGCTGTAAGATCGGCAGAGAGAACAGAAGGGAGGGACCGATCCGGCAACACCTCCGGGAAGCCCTAGGCAACTTTCAATACGCTGCAACCAGAAAATGGTCACATCTTGAACGCTCAAAAGACTTCTCCGTAAAAGAGGATTCCTCGAAGCGGTTCAAAAAATGTGTCCATCATTCGATTTCCTGTTCTTGCTTTATTTCCTTTTCTGCTTTGAGCCAGTCGCTCAGGTCGTTGCCGTGTACGTATCCTCTCTGAAGGAAAATGTCGTAGGCCCGCTTATTGACTTCGGCTTGAAAGCTTTGCAAGTCAAACTGCTTTTCTTTCTTCGGTTTTAGATTCCGGCTGGTCTTCTTCTCAGTTTTATTAGCCGCGCTATTATTCTGTCTTTTGTTCTTCGTCATTCTCCTTCTCCTTGTCGGTCAACTTACCCGCGTATTTCGGGATGCCTTCGAATCATCACCTTTAAAAAGTTCTAGCGCTTTCTCTCAGCGTTTTTTCAGCCCTTCCAGCAAAAGGGTGTTCAACTGCTCGATGGCGTCGAACTCTTCCTCGCCAAATTCTCCGTCAAGCACAGTCTCGGCCATGCCCCGGATTCCGGCCGTAAACACCCGGGCGGCCAGCTCCGGGTTCTGCACATCAAACACCCCCTCTTGCACTCCTTGCTCGAATATTTGGCGTATTATCCGCCGCAGATTTTCTTTGAACCTCTCGATCTCCTGATCCACATTGACCAACTCGGTCAGGCGCTCGCTATGGGTCATGCCCGGAAACCGTGATATGCGCCGAAACATGCTAAATATTGTCCGGGACATGGCCTGCAAGCGCTTGACGGCACCCCGGGCGTTCGAGACACTGCTTTCGATGGACTGCAGTGTCTCGTCGATACCGGTCCGGGCCACCTCGCGCAGCAGTTCTGCCTTATCGGGGAAGTAATAATAGAGGGAAGACACACCCATGCCACAGTTTAAGGCAACGTCTTCCATGGTCACCTTACCAGGACCGTATCGCTCAAGCAGCTTCCGTGCCAGCTCGATTAGGGTTTGCTTCTTCTCTTCTTTGGAGGGTGTCATTTGTCCCTTCCAGTCGTCCTACTTGTTCAGGGTTTTCAGGAGTTCAATAGCCTGACGCTTGATGGTCACACCGTCGGCATAATCTTCGGCTCCCTCCGGAAGCTTTCGAATCATCACTTCCAGTAGTTCCTGCGCTTTCTTTTTTTCGTCTTTTTCGATGGCCAGGTCGACGAAGAAGAGGTCCACATGAGGATTTTTGGGGAATTTTCGCTTTACCTCGGTCATTATCTTTGTAGCCCATTCGCGGTCACGCATTGGCCTGGGCAGCATGAATAGGTGGCGTGCTTTGGCTATCAAAGGAGCGCCTTGCATGAAATCTCTGTCGAGGCGAATGGCCTGGTCGATCAATCTCTCGATTTTTGTTTTGACATTCTCTGATACAGCCACAATTGGCCCCAGGCACTGGGCATGCAGCCCCAAATTGACACCGGCGAAGTAATAGCCATCAACACGCTTAGGGTAATGCTTCAACAGTATCTTGCCGATTTTGTAACCGCGATGGGCCATCCATTTCCTCTGCTGGTTCGGTTTCATATTGGATGCGATATAGGCAATGGTTCTTGTGACCAGTAGGTTGGCCTCGAAATCGGATTGTTTTATCCAGAGCGCCTCCTCGGCCCTGAGTAACGCCTCTTTCGCCATGTCTGGAGCATGCCGTTGGCGGAAACAATGCCCGGCCCTCTCCATGAGTGAATCGAATTTATCTTGCTGCTGAGAATCGCCGTCTGCTCTCGCGGCGGATTCAGGGCCGTTGGCACCACCCTTTCTGCACAAGTCCCTCCGGCCACTGGTACTTTGTCCCAGGAGCCTGCCGTGCTCATCGAAATCAAAGACATGGGTCGGGGAACCGTGGAGGCAATAAACCCACTCGAAAATACCGAATGTCTTCTGCCAGACAGTATGAGGGATTCCGAACGTGGATAATATCTCCTTCTGGTCATCACTTGGGCGGCCAGTCACAACCTTGAGAGGTACCCAAGTGTAGTTATGCATGGCCTGTCGGGAAGTGCCGCAGACCGTGGAGAAAAAGGCAGCCACGGCTAGGACGAAGACTGGGCTTATTCTAATGCATCTGATCATAATAATACTTTCGGCTTATCCGCATTCATTGATAGATTTCTTTCTCGGGCGCCTTCATTACTTTTCCTTTATGTCTACTCTCGAATAGGTCTCTCACAAAGATTTCTTCGGTTGCCAAAATCCTGTTCCAGGGTTTTTATTTGTTCACCGAACTCGATAACACGAATCGGAGAGCCATCTTGGCAATAGACCCACAGGATGGGGACGAGCGGCTTGAACCAGATTGCTTGAGGTGTGCCCTCCGAAGACAGAATCCGCTCCTGTTTTTCATTGGGCCGGACCAGTGCCTCCTTGACTGGAACCCACGCGTAACCATGTCTCTTGGTACGGGTGGTGCTGCAGTTCATAGAGAAACAGATAGTAACGATGGCAACCAACAGGACCGTTTCCAAGTGCTCATTCACTTTTGGTTTCCCAAGATGGGCTCCTGTTTTGCGGTGACCGGATGTTCTGTCTTCTCCGTGCGATTCCCTTTCAGCTTCAGCCGCGTGACCAGCACGAGCACGGGCAGCAATGTTAGGGCGGCAAGAGCACTTACCACCATGGTCAGCGCGACGAGGAGGCCGAAGTTCCGCAGGGGTACGAGAGACCCGCCCAGGAAAACCAGGAATCCGAAAGTGACGGTAGCGGCGTTCAACAGAATGGCTCTACCGGCCGAACCCAGCGACCGGCTAATGGCTTCGGCCGGCTCAATACCCGTGGTCAACTCGGCCCGGTACCTGGCAAGCACGTGAATGGTGTAATCGATGCCGATCCCCACGGCAACGGCCGCGATCATTACCAGGAAGGAGTCCAGGGCAATTCCGGCGTATGCCATGACCCCCAGACAGATCGCGACCGTCATCGCGATCGGGACAGTACCCAACACGCCGGCCTTGACCGAGCGGAACAGCAGGGTCAGGAGCAGGAAGACCAGGCCAAAGGCGAACAGCAGGCTGTACACCTGGCTCATGACCAGTTCGTCGTCGATCTTGCTGAAGATCGCCGGCATTCCCGTCTGCTCCGCTGAAAAGCTGACAACCGGCCCGATAGGGTTATGCCCGCCGCCTGCCACGGCCAGTTTCTGCCGGGCGAGGAAAACAAGGTCATCGTTTGCAGCCCAAAGGGCGGCTTTCAGTTCCTTCTGAAAGTCCTTGTTCTTCAGTGCAGACTTGGGCAAAAGCGGCTCCACCTGGCTCCGCAACCTGGCAAGGCGGGCTTCCTTGCCGGCCTCTGCCAGGCGCGCCTCGACAGCTTCAGCCGCATACTTGACAGCCTCGGGATCCTCGTTTAGAGCTTCGGGCGGCACGTGCGATCTGAAGAGATCTTCCAAAGAAGTCAGCGAGAGTGGACCTTTCACCGCCCGCCCGGCGATTGCCTCGGCCAAGACTCGCGCCTTTTCAGCAGAGCCCACGTCCAGATCCGCCTCGGGGCCCGTGAGGTATTTATGAATCAGCGTCGCCATCTTCTCGGCGTCTGCGCCGACGAGCGGCGACGCTCTATCGGAGATTACGCGATTCAAGGTTGTGCTCAACGCCTCTCCGTCCACTCTGGTGCCAGGCGAACGAAAGACTAGATCTTGCTCGATGGCCTCGGTAATTGTCTCCACCATCGCCTTGGTGGAATCCCCGCGCACTTTCTCGGACAGGTTCGCTGAAAGGTTCACGGAGACGACTTCCAGGTTCATCTCCTGCCGTAAATACCTCTCCACCGAATTGGTAAGCTCACGGATCTGTTCGGTGTTGATGTCGGTCAATCTGGCCTGGACGAGGGCCTCCTGGCCGTCACTGTCGATGAGCTGCTCCAGGATGTCTTTCCCTTCGATGAACAGCCAGAGGTTCTCAACACCTTCCCTCGTAGGTGGTATGGTGCGCCTCCCGTTCATCACATCGTTGAGCTCCAGGACCAAGTCGGCCACCGACTGCGGATGGCGCACGATAGGCAGGGTTCGCAGGAACTTCTCAAAACGGACCAGCTCACGCAACACGGCCGGATCCTTGGCGTCGCCGCGAACCACGATCTGCAGGGGGACAGAGCCGCCGAACTTCTCTTTCATCATCGCCTCGGTTACGCGGATCTCCTCACGCGGGTCGAAGAACTCGAGCATGTTCACCTCGCGGGTGAGGCGCGGGATCCCAGCGACGGCCGCACATACCACCACCGCGGCCAAGACAAGCACCACACCGCGGTGACCGAGAACCAGCCCGAAAAAGCGGCTCATCAACCTGCTGGCCGCACCCTGATCTTCGCTCCGGGTCATGTGACGAGGAACCCGGCGTTTCAGGAGTGAGAGAACAGCAGGAACAAAGGTGACGGAGAGAAGCAGGGCCGCGACCACACCCAGGGCGGTGCAGAGGCCGAACTCCCGGATCATGGAGAGGCTGGAGGTGAAGAAGGAGATGAAACCGATCGCCGTGGTCAAGCCCGCCATGACGATGGGGAGACCAACACCACGGATCGCGCTCCGCGCCGCCTCTCGCCGGCTTTGAACCGTGACCAGTTCCTCACCATATCTGTGGATCATGTGTATGGCGTACGCGGTTCCTATGGCGATAAGGAGTACGGGTGTCAGGTTTGAGATCATGGTCAGCCGAATGCCAAGCACACCCATAAGTCCCATCGTCCATGAACTTGCCATGAGCACCACGGCGAGCGGCAGCACGACCCCGCGTGCGCTCCTGAAACCCATCAGCAGGGTGAGCAGCACCAACAGAGCGACCACCGGTATGAGCCGGCTCATGTCTCGCAACATGATCTTGGAGATGGTAACCATCTGGAAGGGCATGCCGCCGTAGAAGTACTTTTCCTCCCCCTTTCCGGCCAGTGCAATCTCCTTAAGCTTGCCGGCCACGGCTAGGCGGTCCGCGTCCTGGGCAAGGCGCGCCATGATAAGGCAAACCGTGGCATCCTCGGACACCAGAACGCCTCGATACATCTCCTTGCCCAGGGTGTACTCCTTGAGTCGCCGTAGCGACTCCGGATCGGTCGGCAGGGCCTTGGAGTCGATCAATTTGGAAACTTCCAGTCCGCCTTCCGGTCCCTCGCGTATGTCCAGGATGTCAGTGAGGCTATTTACTGAAACTACACCGTCCACCAGCTTGAACGCCTCTGTCAGTTCCCGCACCCGCTTGAGTGCCGGAGCCGAGAACACGTCCTTGGTTTCTACCGCCACAAGGGCCAACACGTTGCCCTTAAATTTGTCCCCCACGCGGTTGAACAGGGCTACCGTCGGGTCGTCCGGCGGTAGATACTTAATCATGTCCACCTCGATGCGCAGTCGTGTGATACCGAGCATCGAGAGTACCGTCAGCCCCAGGCAGACCGCGATCACCGGCCAGCGAAATCGAATCGCCAAAATTGAGAGCACACGCATATGTAGATACCTCCTGAGCAGCCGTACGCGGGCAGGCGAAGCCCGAGCGGCCTGTTAGTTGTTGCTTGTTGCCACCGCCTTGAACCAACTAGCCCCGTGTCGCTACGCGCCACGGGATACCAAATGGCACGGCTGCGCTTCGCTCCGCCGCAAGCTTAGACAGGGATAACTCCACGGTGACACTGTTCATTGAACACAGTTCAAGTTGCCTTGTCATCAAGCAGGACTAGAAGTCCGCCTTGAACCGGAAGTAAACTTGATCCAGGTTGTGCATGGCGTCGAACATAGTCCCTTCTTGGCCCTTGAGGGTAAGTCCCCCCAATGTCACCTTGACGCTGTCCACCGGGCTGTAATTGAACTCCAGGCCCGCCATGCCTCCTATATGGTCCTCGTCCCGTATCTCCAGCCCTCCACTAAGCACAACCTCCAACTCGTCGTTGAAGAACTTTTTCTTGAAGGCGGCCATTACATAGTCCTGCAGGTTGTCCATACCCCGTTCGAATATGAACCCGTGCAGATATTGCAGGTTCACGTAGTATCCGCCCTTGAAGGTATAGTCTCCTCCGACTACGGCCTTCACCCAGGGATCGCCGTCCAGCATTACAGTAGGTTCGGCCCCGGGAAGAGGCTGACCGCTGAGAGTGGGTGTCATCGTTACCTCGTCCGAGAAAAACACGGCCACCTCGGCCCAGACTCCGATACCGAGCAACTGACCAGCCATATCGAAGCCGACCACCTGTATCTCGGGAAAGGTCAGGGTAGTCTCGGCGTCGAACGCCCCTGCAACCCCGGGAGTGAGATCCACGGCGGCGGGCAAAGGCAAGGTGTCCCACCCCCGGTAGTAACTGACGGACAAGTCGAAATCGAACAGCCGGTACTTGAGCTTGGCTGCGGCGGCCACGTTTTCTACGTGAAAATCCGGCGTCTGGACTTGATCGCCAACTTCGCCCAACTGAAAGCCGGGCGGCGGCGAGAAGGCACCGAAAGGAAGCTGGATGCTGGCCGGCAGCAGTGTCGGAGTAAAGTACGGCAGGCAGATCGCGCTAACCTCGCCGTCCCCCACGTAGTAGGTAAGCTTGATCGCTGTGGAAGGGATCCTCTCGTCGAAGTCAAGAGGATTGGAGAAATCGAAAGGGTTCAGGTTATCCGTCGGGTTGAGCCCGTCGGCCGTACCCCAGGAGATCCGCTGCTTTCCGACCCGAACGTCCAGGTCGTCGAGGAGGAATCCGAAAAGGTCCACGTATGCCTCGCCCAAGTACAAGTCGACTGGCTCCACGGACGCCCGGTTGACCAGGTCCGAGCTCTGTCCGACCGCCGGCATGTTGGTGTTTCTTATCTTCAACTCACCGTAAGTGGCCAGAGAGTCGGAGAGCTGGGCCGAAAGCTTCAGGTACAATATGTTGGTATTGCGGAAGTCGTAGAGATCTCCGTAGACCAGGCCAATGTAGACGTTTGATTCCACCGAGCCGTTCACCTCTACCTGTGATTCTCCCGCGGCCTTTGCTGTAATCAACAAAAAGCAAGCGCACAGCACAGCACCTATCGGTCTGTTCATTGCAATCTCTCCTCTTGATGACGTCGAGGAATCGTCTATTTGCGACGCTTGAGCTGACGTTGAGAGAAGAAGGACTCCTTGAGCCCGGTGTCACACGTTATCTGCTCCATGGTCATCCGGGTCGCGTGGCTCTTCTTGAGATCCTTCATCTCCATGAGGTGGGCGACCTGGTACTTGCCTACGGGCTTGTACTGCTCCCGTGTCATGACCTTCCAGAGCTTGCCCGCCTTGTCGTAGAAGTCGACCTTGACGATGTGGTGGTCGCTCTTGCGGGCTCGTACAATGACCTTGGAGTAATCCTTGTCATCCGGATCCTTGGGCACGAGCTCCAGCACGTTGTGGTCTCCCTCCTCGGTCGCCTTGACCGCCTTGTAGTCCTCCGCCATTCGAGTCGAGCTCATGTCGTCGTAGGTGAAGTCCGTGCCCATGAAGGTGTCGTTCTTTATGTGCCCGGCGATACGCCGTATCTTCTTGAACGCGGGCATATAGAGGTACATGACATCCTCGCCCAGATCCAGGAAACCGACATTCTTCACATTCGCGGGCTTGAGGAACTTGAACATCCGCTTCGAATCTCCCAGCTGCCACATCTTCGACTTTCGCACCTTCTCTTTGCCGCCCGAGTCTATAAGCGTCATTGTGACAGAACTGATCATGTCCTTTTGGGCGAACTCCACGTCGTCCACCTTCTTGAGAAGGTCGCCCGGCGTTTCGGACCTGGCCGGTGTACTCATCAGTACCCCGGTGACAACGATTACGGTTGAGGCCACCAACAGAATTTTATTTCGTACCATGATCTCACCTCCTGGGCTTACTGACCAGATGGGTTTTCTGGTCAGTAAGCGGAAAAATAATTAAAGCTATCTTACCTTGAGCCCATTGATCATTGTGTCCACCATGGCTTCGATTCCTCCCTGCTGTAAAAACCCCGGGAATTGGTTGAGGATCATGGGAAACTCCAGACCCTTGATCCCGAGTACAATCACTGAAGCAACAAGCTCACTGTCTCCAAACTCAAACAGCCCGGTCCGCTTACCTTGTTCAAGGATCTCGCGGACGAGACCGATCTCCAGATCCATAAAACGCTTACGTGCCTGATCCACCAGAGGTTCCAACTCGTGAGCTATCTCCTGCGATACCTCCACAAGGTTGGCCATTTCCCGCAGATGCTTGAACCGCTCAAGAACAAAGCAGCGGAGCTTCTCAGCCGGGTCCTCCGAAGCGGCGATCTGCTTCCGGATGCTACTTAGCAAGATTTCTCCTTCCCGGTCCACCACCGCGGCGAACATTTCCTCTTTGCTGGAAAAGTGCAGGTAAACCGTGCCCTTTCCTACTCGGGCGGCTCGCGCGATCTCAGCCACCGAGCATTTTCGAAGCCCGAAGCGCGCGAACAGGCCCCGGGCAGCAACAAGAATTCGTTCCTTCTTTTCAGTTTGTTTCACCATCTGACCGCCTGACCGATAGGGACACATGGTCAATACTATTACCAGACTCGATTGTCAACCAGAAAATTCAGAAGGCTCTTCACTTTATTTTCGCTGCGATTTTAGCAGGTTCGGGAAAGCCGCACTGTTATGAATAGTTAGAACAATTTTCTGGGTCCTCTAGGCATTGTGTCGCAGGCATACCCTCGCCCGTCACCATCCGTATCCGAAACACAACCTGAACCGGGGCTGTACCGGCAGTTCGGGCTCACGACCTCCGATATTACCCAGGAATTTCAAGTAGCCAACACCACCGCCCAGGCTGAGCATGAAGCCCGATTCCAACGCCCAGGTGTAGCCGATTTCCATCTCAGACAAGACGCCCCAACCTGACACTGTTTCGCCGGTGGTTTCGCGCGAATAAGTTTGAGGCCGCCGTAATGATTCGTTCTTTGGGCGTCTCTTTTCTGATGACCATTACCTAGTCAGCCTTTACTCCCCTACAAAATATCTGGAATGCCATTATGGTCGATCATTCCATCTGTAAGCAGGATTAACCTCTTGGCCCGTTTCATTACATCGTGGTCATGAGTTGAGAACAGGAAAGTGGCACCCCTTTCTTCGTTGAGCTTCACCATGAGATCTAAAAGGGCAGAGGCAGTCTTGGAGTCCACGTGTGCCGTGGGCTCGTCTGCAAGGACAAACGCGGGCTCCGCAGCGAGGGCCCTGGCGATGGCCACGCGCTGCTGCTGACCGCCCGAAAGTTCACGGGGAAATCGATTCTCCATTCCTTCCAGTCCCACCTGCTTCAGAAGTTCCATGACTTTTTCGCGCCGCACGGCTGCCGACACCCCTTGTAGCAACAACACGTACTCGGCGTTCTCGTAGGCGGTCAGCACCGGAAACAAGTTGTAGGCCTGGAAGACGAGGCCGATACGATAAAGTCGAAGCCGACTGAGCTCAGAACGGCTCATTGCAGTCACTTCCCGGCCGTCCACCACTACCTTGCCGGAGGTGGGAGTATCCAGTCCGCTGACGACGTTGATCAAAGTAGTTTTTCCCGACCCGGAAGGACCGGACACGGCCGCAAAAGATCCTTTCTCAAGCTCCAAGTCAACACCCCGAAGCGCGTGAACAACAACGTTTCCTTTTCCGTAATCCTTGGTCACACCTTCAAGCTTGACAACCGGTTCCATTCTCAGCACCCCTCGACGACAATGCTTTGTCCAATATCTTCACAATCTCACTGTTCTCGTAATCCAAGTAGTCCGATAGGGTTGACAGATCGTAACCCAGCAACCTCTTGGTTCCCGATACGGTGACTACCGGTTTGCCGGCGTATAGCCGAGCAGCCCCCCAAGTGGCTTTGTCCAACTCGCCGACCGGCACGACCTCGTCCAACAAGACCAGCTCAAGCGCCAGCTCTGCAGAAATGTCATCTTCGTCCAGCATTAGTTGCAATGCCCGTGCACGGCCCATTAGCCGTGACAGATGCAATGCCAAGCCACCTTTTGAAATCAAGCCGTGCTTCAAGTATTCCTTTTCGATCACCGAATTATCCCCGAGGATACGATAGTCGCAAACCAGGCTCACATTGAAGAATTGCGAGATCACACGCCCGCTTTCGACGAAAATCACGAACTTGTCGAGTCTGGCAATCGTCAGGATGAGCTGATTGAAGACGTTGAGCATTCTGTGGATATCCAAATGGTTCCGCCCCTCCTTAGCCACCCGGTAGAATTCATCGTACTCCTGGCTTCCGACTTTTTCGGGAAAACCCTTCAGCACTACGACCTTGATTTCTTTGCTTTCGGCACATTGCCCAAAAGAATCCGTCAGGTTGTTACAAATCTCCAGATCCTTCGAGAAAAACAAGGGTCTGTCGCCAAACTGAAAGAATGCGATATCTTCCAGCCACTGCACGGAATACGCTTCTCCGCCAAGTCTGTCCTTGATTGCTTCGTTCATTATCAACCTCCTGGATTCTTTATTGGAATTATAGTTGTTACTAGATTTTGTCCTTCGTCATTCTTCTCCTCCTTTGGGGTCTGCTCACCAATGGCTTTCAGATGCCATAAAGCCCATCGCCCGACGATTGCACATTCAGCGTTTTTTCAACCCATCCAGCAAGAGCATGTTCATTTGCTCGATGGCATCGAACTCTTCCACACCGAATTCCCCGTCCAGCACAGTCTCGACCATGCCCCGGATTCCGGCGGCGAACACCCGGGCAACCAACTCCGGGTTCTGCACCTCGAAAACCCCCTCTTGCACACCTTGCTCCAGTATTCGGCGGATAATCCGCCGCAGTTTTTCTTTGAACCTCTCGACCTCCTGCTTCACCTTGGCCAACACGGTCAGGCGCTCGCTGTGGGTCATGCCCCGAAACCGTGATATACTCCGAAGCATGCTAAACACTGCCCGGGACATGGCCTGCAGGCGCTTAACGGCACCCCGGGCGTTCGACACACCGCTTTCGATGGCCTGCAGTGTTTCATCGATATCGGCCCGGGCCACCTCTAGCAGCAGGTCAGCCTTGCCGGGGAAGTAATAGTAGAGGGAAGACACAGCCATGCCACAGCTTGAAGCAACGTCTTCCATAGTTATCTTTAGAGGGCCGTATCTCTCTAGCAGCCTACGTGCCGCCTCTAATAGGGCCTGCTTTTTCTCTTCCTTGGATGGTGCCATTTATCTCCCCCTTTTCGTCATACGCACCAGCGGCGTATTACTTTGGCTTCATCTGTAAACTTTCAAATCATCACCTTTCCTTTATGTCTACTCGTGCACGGGTTTCTCACAAAGATTTCTTCGTTTGCCAAAATCCTGTGCCAGGATTTTTATTTGTTCACCGAACTCGATAACACGAATCGGAGAACCTTCTTGGCAGTAGACCCATATGACTGTCAGAGAAGGTACTATCCAGATAGCGTGGGGAGGACCGTCCGAAGAGAGGACCAGTTTCTGATTCTCAGAAGGACTGGCCAACGCAGATTCGACAGGAACCCACCCGTAGCCGGGTGGTGAAGGCTGTGTGGTTCTGCAGGCCGTTAGTAGCCATGTGACAATGACAAGTGCAACAAGCAGGATCGTCCTTTGGTACCTATTCATCATTTTCCTCCGATGACGCGTGGATCCATCGTCCCTTGATCCGTCCCGAACGATCCACATGCATTCCATCAGGGAGTGCTTCCTCCACCTTCTTGCGGTAACCCCTCACGGACCATCTAAGCTTTTGCAAAGTGTCTGCAATGGAAGCGCGCAACCTCAGCGGCGTCTGCTCGTCAACCAGCAACTCCAGTACCGATTCCCTCGCCACCTCGTCCTCGTTTTTGGCCAGCGCCGATAGGGCCTCCAGTTGAACTTCGTCACGGTGGTCTCGAAGAAAAGGTATCAAGGCGGGAACCACCCGCGGATCGTCGTACTCGGCCAGCTGAGAAACCAGCAAAACCTTGCGTTCCGGCTCCCTGGTGTAGTTTGTGCCAATTCGATCCAGAGCCCGTACAATTATACCCACCGCTTCTCGAGGTTCGGTCACCGCATCGAGCACTTTAAGCGGCCAGGTGATCGGAACATTGGCTGCGTCCTTGCGATACAGATAGTTCTCTATTGCCGGCATTACTTCAGCACCGAACCCAACAAGGATGTTAAAAACAATTTCCTTCTCTTCCTCGTCCCTGATGCTCTGATCGACGCTGACCATAAACCGCTCAAGAAGTCCCAGGTGCCCCTGCTTTCCTCCGAGTTCTTCGAAAAATTGTATCGCCCTATGCCGGTCCTCTCCTTGACCGAATCTGCTCTTGATATGCTTCTTGTGGTGCAAGATGGCTTTCTCGCGCCGCTTATCTTTTTGCATTCGTAGCCAGCCAGAGATACTCATTCTCAAACCTTCCTCACCGCCATTTGCTGCGGAAACGGAGGATCTTCCAGCCCTTCAATCGTGCTACCCTCTTGAGGCGGGGATCCGGATTCACGGTAATTGCTTGCCCGGCGAGTTTCAGCAATGGCAAGTCGTTGATACTGTCGCCGTAATAGACGCAGTCACCTAATA
>JAFDKH010000140.1 GCA_019307065.1 Deltaproteobacteria bacterium | reverse complement strand
CATGCTAACGTTTCTCATTGGGCCCACTCCTTTTTGTGGAAAAATGTTTTTACATTTTTGGCTCATTACGAAGCCGAATGTAAAGGAGCGGGTCCATTTCATTATCCCCGCCGATAAATTCCATCCCGAGTATGCGGTACGAGTCGACATAGAAAGTAACATTCATGGGTCCATATTCGGTCTGTATTTCGGTTTCGAAATCATATACCCAATCCGGTTCGCCCATGACGGTCCAATGCACATCCTGGGTTGAGCCGGTCTGGTAGCCGTCGCCACATTGAATTGTGCGTCCCGGGAATGTGAGGGTCGCATTGGCCGGATCAATCGTGCCATCCGGCGGCTGCGCATACGGTTTAGTCACGGTCAGAAAAGCTGCCTGGTCGTTGACGTCGTAGCCGATGAATAAACCCAGACCGAAGTAGAAATCCATCTTACCCCCGGGGTACTCCCCGTAGGGCGGATAGACCGCTGAGCGGTTCGGGTTCTGATATTTTCCAACGGCCCTTACTTCAGCCAGAGTCGATCCCGGCCCGAGGCCTTCGCTTGTCCGGGCATTCAAACCGTCGAGGGCCGCGATTGAAATTATATGGTCTTCACCATCGAAAACCTGGTTGGGCTCGGCATTCGAATCGATTCCCGATAGCCACAAAGTATTGTTCAAATAGGACAGAGTATAATTCGTCTCTCCGACGACCGTGCCGGCCTCCCCGAGCAGTCCTTCCAACTCGGACAGGCTGTGGAAGTTGCTGCGCGTGGCGCTGACATACAATGGCCCGACACTCAAACCGGGTGTTATCAGCCAGGGTTGTCCGCTGTCACCGCCCGGATCAGAACCGGGGTCGGAGCCGGCATCACTGCCGGGGTCGGCCCCCGGGTCGCCCCCGGGATCGGAACCCGAACCGCCGTCATCCCCGCCGGGATCGGGTTCACCGCTCATGTCCTTGCAAATCCCGTTCAGACAGGTAAAGCCCGGGTTGCAGTCACGATCAGTGTCACAAGTTGCCGGCCCGCCTGACGAACAGCAACAGAGCGTAAAAGCAGCAGCCAGTATGGTAGCCGGCCAACAAATGCACATTCTGAGTGATATTGATTTGTTTTTTGGCAAGCCTGCAAGCCTCAATTCGTCTGATAGTTCAATACTAACAAAACAGCTATATCGCTCTGACTGGCCCCGCTATTGGTGTAGGTAATCGCGAATCGCTTTGTCCCGACCGTGTAGATATGCGTGATCGTTCCCGAGCCCGGATCGGTATAAGTACCGCTCAGATCGGTCAATTCGGATTCCCATTCGGCCTTGGTGGTACCCAGCCCGTGACCGGCCGCGGTCTTACCGTAATAGGGCGCATAAATCGAAACCATCAGCAGGCGGTCGACGTCGTAGATGAAGATCGAATCATCGCCACCGATGAATTCCAGCCCCAGGATCCTGTAGGAGTCAATATAGAACTGGACGTCCTGGGTGCCGTAATCTGTTTCGACTTCCATTTCAAAAGTGTAATCCCAGTCAGGGGCCCCGAGTGCGCCCTGGTGGGCATCTCTATATGAACCCTCGGTATAGCCGTCGCCGCATGAGATTACGCTGCCTCCGAATGTAAGTCTTCCGTCGGAAGGAGTAATGGTTCCATTTGGCGGCTGAGGGTAAGGCCGGGTCACTGTAAAAAACCTGGCGACATCGATGTCGTTGTAGCCGACAAACAATCCCAGTGTAAAATAGTACTCCATTTTACCGCCGGGATATTCTCCATAGGGAGGTACAACGGCGGATCGATCCGGGTTGGCGTACTTCGCAACTCTGTGAACCTGACTCAGAGTCGAACCCGGCTTGAGGCCTTCAACGGTTTCGGCGTGCAAATCCTCGGAAGCCACCATTGAAATGATGTGATCCGGATCGTCGAATATCTGGTTGGGTTGGGGGTTGGAGTCGATCCCGCTTACTGAAATAGTCTGATTCAAAAACGAGAGTGTGTAGCTGGTAGATCCAACCGGGCTGCCGTTCTCACCCAGCGCCGCCCTGGATTGTCCCAAGCTAAAGAAAACGGTTTTACTGGCACTGACTTGTACCGGACCAATACCAACTCCGGGCGTGATAACCCAAGGGGGCCCGGGATCACCACCCGGATCGCTGCCCGGATCACTGCCCGGATCACTGCCCGGATCACCGCCCGGATCACCGCCCGGATCTCCACCGGGATCGCCGCCAGGGTCGCCACCGGGATCAGCGCCGTCGTCTCCCCCATCGGCAATGCCTTCAGTCCGCTCGCGGCAGACCCCGCCCGAGCAGGTGAAACCCGAGTTGCAGTCGGCATCGGAAGTACAGGTAGCCGACCCATCCGAAGAACAGCCCGGCAACCAAATAAACAGCAAGCAAATGGCCGCTAACCCAATACAAGATATTTGGCGTTTCATGTTTCCAGGCTACCAGCGCTCAGCTAAAAATGGCAAGCCATCTTGTTGGCCTTTGACGTGCAGCGTCATTCTTTAGTTAGGTTGAATATTCGCCACCTTTTGGATTTCCTGGTATTGTTGTTGGGTTAATCAGGACGGAGGCAAGCGTGGTTTTTAGAGAAGCCGTGGCAGATCTTAACCGCTTGCGTCAAATCCTCGGGGTCGTCGCAAAACACGGCTTCGGGGACATGCTCGATCGAGCCCGGATCTTCGAACGCCTTAAAATACGCAGACCTCACACCGAGCAGGATCGAGCGCGGGCACCGGCCGAACGCCTGGTTCGCATGCTGATCGAATTGGGTCCGACTTTCATCAAGATGGGCCAGTTACTTTCGACGCGACCCGATGTTATTCCGGAAGAATACATCGTCGCCTTGTCTGCTCTTCAAGATCAGGCGCCAGCCTTCCCCTATTCAGAGGTCGTTAAAGTGGTTCGCGAGGAACTCGGTGACGAACCCGACAAGTTGTTTAGCGAATTCGAGACCGAACCATTTGCCTCGGCCTCGATCGCTCAGGTGCATCGGGCAATAACAATCGATGGACGCAAAGTAGTCGTCAAAGTAAAAAGACCGGGGATCGAACAGACCGTCAAACGTTCGCTCGATATTGTTTATTACCTGGCCCATATGGTTGAAGCCATCGTAGAAGAAGGCGCCCTGTACAATCCGGTCGGGATCGTGCGCGAGTTCGACCGAGCTATCGGGCTGGAAATGGATCTGGGAAAAGAAGCCCAGAGCCTGCGGACTTTTTACAACAATTTCCGTGAGCGTCAGACGCTGATCATCCCGGAACCTCTCGAAGAGCTGTCCAGTCCGAGTGTATTAACCATGGATCGTCTCGAAGGACAGCATCTCAATGAGATCGAGCCCGGCAGTCAAACGGCCCGCACAGCTGCCATGAATTTAATCGAGGGTTTCTATCAGCAGACTTTCGAAGACGGCTTCTTTCATGCCGATCCTCACCCAGGCAACTTTTTGATTATGGCTGATGGAAAAATCGGTTTGATGGATTTTGGGCAGACTGGCAAGCTTAACAAAACTCAGCGTTCAACCTTGGTACTGCTTGGCTTGGGCATTATCCTCAAGGATGCCGACACAGTCTCCCGCCTGGTATACCGCATCGGCTCACAAACCAGGCGAGCCAATCTCGGCCAGTTGAAGAAGGACATTGAAGAGACTCTTGAAGACACGCTAGAAGCAAAACTCGATCAAATCGATTCGGCCAAGGTCCTCAAGCGCTTGTTGGACTTGTCCTGGGACCACCAGATTAGAATTCCGCCCGAGTACACTCTGGCCACCAAGGCAATGGTGACAATTGAAGGGATCGTCCGCAAACTTTATCCCTCACTCGAACCGGCTATTGTCGCCACTCCCTACGTCAAGAAACTGCTGGTCGAACACTACAACCTCGATGACATCAAGGGCGGAGTTGGTCGAACTCTGTTGCAATTGTCCAATTTGCTCAGCGAAGTACCCCAGCAAATCTCGCAGATTCTAATGGATCTTGAAAGCGGCCGCATGTCGGTCCAGGTCAACGACCCCGATTCCTCGCTGAACCGCAAGACCATGCGCGGAATCGGGATAGACATATTCTGGGGCCTGGTCGCAACCGGCCTGCTAGCCGGCTCACTGCCGGCGCTGATGTCTTTTGAACCTGCCCCGCCAGCAGCCATCTGGAGCCTGGTTGGCTTCGGGTTGATCGCAACGATTGTCACGCTCAGGTATTTCTTTACCCCGGCTTTACGCAAAATGCGCGTACGTCACTGGCTCAAGCGCCGCTGGGGCACCAAAGACCAGGACGCTGAATGATTCAATGGCAAAGGGCATGCAGGACCCCACTTGCCAGCCGGTACTAGCCGGTCAGAGGCAGGGACCGTTAGGCTCTTCGTCCAGGATGATGGCGCCGTAGTCGTTTTCGCCGAGATAGACGATTTCGATCTCGTCTTCAAAGCGGTAATGTACCTCGGTATCCGACTCGCACTTCCCCTCCAGCACCAGTTGGTAGGTGCCGACGTAGAAGTTGCCGACTTGGTGCTCGCCTTCGGAACAGTAGGGAACGGGGCTGGCGGTGTATATATTGGTGTCACCCGCCTCGTTGTTGATCATGATCTTGACCCGATCCACGCCGGCGGCGGTGCAATCCAGTTCACCCGCACCGAAAGTCCAGGAGAATTTCATGAAGCCGATCGGCTCCAGGGCGATTGTGCCGAGGTCGATGTCCTGTCCATTCATAACCACACTCGTACTGGCGAAATAGATCTCTTCATCGCTGTTGTTTTTGCCGGTGAGTTCCAGGGTGAACGCGCCGTCCTGGACTTCTTCCAGAGTCACTCCGTTGCCCGAACAGGCCATGTCGGCGTCGTGGGTTGCGGTCTCGTTTTCGTCGAGCAACAACACGTGAACTTGGGTCACCAGGACCTGCGTGCAACTCTTGGCCTCGGCCCCGAAGACCCATTCCAGGGTCACGTCGAAGCCATCGACCACACACCCGTCTGTGGTCATGTGAAAGCCATCGTGACACTCGCAGACGCCGATGCCTTGCCTGTCGAAGCAAGTGGCGTTAGCGCCGCAATTGACGTCGTCGCAGGGGTTCTTGCTAGAACCGAAAATACAACCCGACACCAGCAGGCTGGTGACTGCCCCGAACAACACTACCACCAGGATATTTCTGGCCATTTCAACCTCCTTAAGGAATAAGTAGCGTTACTTTAGCTGTTTGACGCAATACTAGTGGAAAAATTCGGTTATTTAGACAGACCATCAATTTTCCGCTTGGCTCGCCGGATGTTTTCAGTAGCGCCCCAGTTGTAAGGATCATAGCGATAAGCCTTGGTCCAGAATTTTATGGCCTTCATGTAGTGGTCCCGGGCCTTTTCTTTTGCGCCCTGTTTAGCAGCCGCGGTTCCCAGGTTTCCATGACCAATGCCTAGCTTGTATAAAATCTCTACTTTGTGAGCATTCAAGGCCAGGGCTTTTTCGTATTTTGCAGTGGCGGCCCGGTAGTTACGCTTCTCAAGCTGAATATCGGCCTCTTCGAGCAACTTCTGAGCTTTTTGGCCCTCAGCACTCAAGACCCGGCGCCCAACTGGAATTAGTACGGGGATTTTCATTGGTGCTGCGCCTGTGTCTTTAACTGACTTGGTTGGGTCTTCGGGTTTGGTCGACCCAACTTTTGAGCCTCTATTGATTATCACCTTGGCGTACTTGGATTTCTCCGGAGTCTTCGTCGGAGCCTCGGCCTCCTTCACAACCTGACCGCCAATCCGCTTCAATGGCATATCGTCCATCAGCATCTTGTCGTTGCCTCGAATCTCACCGCCGAAAATTCGCAGGAGTTCGAACTCCGGCATTCCTTCTTCACGCACAAACAGCTTACCTTCAATCTTTTTGCCGGTGATTTTTCCACGATACATGTGTTCGAGTTTGTAACGCTCACCCTCGAACTCGGGAAACATGACGCGGTAAAAAGTGATCTTCGATCCGGACTGTTCGACTTTGAAACTGGTATCCCCGGCGTTGAGTGCCTGATACGACCATTCACCAGAAAAAAGGACAGCCCCGTATCCATACAACGACCATGAAACCAGCAGTCCAACGACAAGCGAGCTTAACTTCTTCATTTTGAACACCCCTTTTCGCCCTTTATGCGGGTCAAAACGACGATAGCATCTACCCAGTCCCCAGCCAAGTCGTAGTTCCAATCTGCATAACTGGTATATCATTTGTTCATCTGCTACCCTTATTGTGACGAACTGGCGGTATAATATATTTACTAATGATTACACACAATCACAGAGAAATTTTTCGCCTGTTGGCCGTTGGCCCGCTCATTTTGGCACTCGGCTGTGCTGCCAACCTGGGTTGCCGTGAGGCAGCCAAAGGTCCGCCGCGTGTCATTCTACAATCTAGCGCAAAATCTAAAATTACCGTCAAGGTCGAGGTAGTCTCCAGGAATGAGGACAGGGCAAAAGGGCTGATGTTCAGGCAGAAAATGGCGTCCGACGCCGGCATGTTGTTTGTATACCAACACGACGACGATCATTCTTTCTGGATGAAAAACACTTTTATCCCGCTGGATCTGATTTTCATTACGTCCAACATGCGTGTGGTCGGTATTGCTGAAAACACCAAGCCTTTGTCAACGACCCACATAAGTATCAAAACTTCTTCAAGATATATTCTGGAAGTCAACGCTGGATTTGCGAAAAAGCATAAAATACGTGAAGGTAGTCAGGTAATTTTCGAAGGTTTTGATCCAACCCGTTAGCGCGAAAAATGGCACTTAAAAAAAGCAAAAAGACCTGGATTCTATTTATAATAATTGTCTTGGTTGTTCCCTACCTGGCGGTCGGAACTGCGGTGATCCTGAAAAAAGTATGGTGGCTGGAGCCGGAAATTACGGCAATGGCTTATCTGGAAGCTATTCGCAATCGCGAGGCCGGGGCAATATACTTGCTCTCTAACATGCTGGGTCCCAGCCTTTCCGGTATGATGAAAAAAAGCGACATGTCACAGGATCAACGCAAACTCCTGTGGGCCAAGGATTTCACGCGCTGGAAACTCGAGTTCGACAAGGGCTTGAAATCAATGGACTCTTTACGACGCGAACGCCTGCTCATTTGCCCCGGAATCCAAATAACCCAGGCGCAACCCGCAGTCTACAGGGCCGCGGTTCGCGACGGCCAAAATGAGAATATGGTGTCCTACATAAACGTTATTGGCGAAACTTACCATGTCTATTATCAGCTGATCTTCAAAGACCGCTCCAGCGCTCCGACTGTGTCACTATTGGACAATGTTCGAACCGGACCTGAACGGCGCATCAGGTCAATCCTGGTTCGGGTCGAAGTCAGTCTGCGCCCGGAAATCGGACCGATAAAATCGACTATCTTGAAGTGGAATTGGCTGGATAAAATTGCTTTCATTTTCCCGACCGGGTTGTTTGACTCTTGCACTGATCCAGCCGCAATTTGGGGAGCTCAACTGAGTTTTGATGTAGACAAGCTTACTCTTGAAACCTTCTGAGGCGGGAAGAATTATTCTTTCTTCAGTAATTTGGTGAAGAGCAAATCTCCGAGTGACTCGCGCATCATGCCCTCGACCATTTGCTCGAAGTCATCGCGGTCACCGTCATTCTCGTAAACAAACTGGATCCCCATACCGAATTCATCAATTTCGGGATGATCCTTTCTTTCTTCAGAATTGGTCCAGATCACCGTGCCTTTGATTTCGAATGGATCGGCCAGGCTCGGAATTACCAGGCGGAAGAGAAACTCAGTGCCAACCGGCAAAGGCCTGTCCGTCTTTATGAACGTTCCCCCCTTGGAGATGTTCTTTGTGTAATCGGCGAAGAAGGTGTTCATCTTCTTGTACTCCACCTTCAACTCGATCGGAGCGCGAATGTGGGCACGCTTCTCGTCTGTAGACTCTTCAGACACAAAAACCCTCAATCCATAGTTATTGCCAGCGAATACATGGTAGCCCACCCCCAACCAGCAGGTCAAATTTTCCAAAAATCCGGCCCGGGAGAGTAAAGGCTACATTTTACTGTTTTCGAATATCTGAACTCTGTGTTAGCAATCACTGTATGAACGAAATCAAGACTCCTGAGATGAAACCCAATCCGCGCCCAAAACGTCAATGGCCGGGCTTACCGTTCTGGATATCCATGGGGCTGCTAGGGGCTGTGTCTGGCGTGCTAGCCTTCGTGCCCCTGCTCAACCTGCTCGGTTATGAATACTGTGCGGCCTTGTCATTGATGGTGTCACTAACCGCAGGCCCAGTGGCGATCGGCGCCGCTCGGCGCCGGCAGTCAGTCTTTTCCGAGCGAGCCAAACCGGGAAGAGTAGTCCTATCGGTCTATCTGGCGGGATTGGTACATAATCTGAGCCTGCTAGTGCTGCCGTTGGCAATCATTCTTCTGAACATGCTCAGGGTGCCAAACTGCAATATTACCGTTGGCTTCTGGTTCTTTCTTTTACTCCCGGTGGCAACCTCGGTAATTTGCACATCATGGGGCACGGCTATCGGCCTGATTGTCCGCAGACGTTTTCTGGGCGGCCTGACCTATGCGATTGTCTGGCTGGGATTGGCCCTGTTTTATTTCTTTGAGTTTTGGGTCGGCCCACAAATGGATTCATTCAATCAGCTGACTGGTTGGGTTGCCGGCCCCATTTTCGATGAAGTCGTCGAACCCGGTCTGGCTCTTTTCTTTTCTCGCATTCACGGCCTGCTCTGGGCATTTGTCGTTCTGGGGGCCATTGCGACTTTCATGGATCCACATCTCAACAAACTCAGACCGGGCGTCATGTTGCGCAATCGCACATCTCTGGCCGTGACCGGAATTTGCGCCATATTTGCCTTGACCCTTTGGGGTTTCGCCACCCAGGCAGGGTTCGGTCGCTCGCTGAGCGCAGTCGAGAATGTGCTTTCAAAAACTACTAGGACAGCTCATTTTGTCATTTACCACGATCCTAATCTCACAAAAGAGAAGACTTGCTTACTGGCCAAAGACCATGAGTTTCGTTTCTATCAAGTAGAAAAAATAATCGGACCACAGATTCTGCCACCGATAAAAAGTTACGTTTTTCCGAGTGCCGATTCCAAACGACGCCTGGCAGGGGCCGGTCACACTCAGTACGCCAAGCCCTGGCAATATTCCATGTATCTGAATGGAGCCAACTTCCCGCATCCAATCATGAAACACGAGCTGACCCATGTCATGGCGGCCGGGTTCGGCAGCTGGCCCTTCAGGGCCTCAGGCAGCACGTTTATATGGCCTAATGTCGGGCTGCTCGAAGGATTGGCAGTCGCAATTGAGTGGCCGGCAAGAAAATACGACCCCCATCTGTGGAGCGCGGCCCAGCGTAGAACCGGACAGGCACCGGACATTCGCTCTCTGTTCGATCCTTTGGGATTCTGGAGCAAAGCCCCGCGCCGTTCATACATACTGGCCGGGTCGTTCGTGCGTTTTTTACTTGATAACTACAGCCTTCAACGCTTTCGCCGGGCCTACCACTCAGGCCAACTGGATGGCTCATACGAAAAATCGCAGGAGCAGCTGATTCAGGAATGGGAGAAGTACCTGGATGGGCTGGAACTGAGTCAGGTCGTTACGGAGGCCGCCCGCGACAAGTTTTCTCGTCCTAGTATTTTTCAGCGCACTTGTGCTCACGAGGTTTCTGCCCTGCGCTTCCAAATCAGTACTCTTCTGGCTCATAAGAAATTCGAAGAAGCCGCCGAGGTGACCCAGACCATCCTGGGCTATTTGCCAGATGATCCCGCCAGCCTGCAGTTGCTGGCCGAAATCAGAAGGCAAGAAAACAAGTTCGAAGTTGCCCTGGAAATATTGTTGCAACTGGTCAAGCGCGAAGATCTTGGCAGTGCTCACAAAGCCCGGCTACGCGACCGGATAGCCGACTTATTGATCAAAGTCCAACGCCCTGAAGAAGCCAAAGATCACTTACTAAAACTTCTTGCCGCTCACATTGACGATGCTCGAGATCGAGTAGCTCTAATCAAGCTCGAAGCCCTCGAAATGAGTCAAGCCGGGAATAAAGTCCTGGCCTTCTTAGAAGAAGGCAAAATCAACGTAGGCACGCTGTTGACATTGCGCGAAGCCGCAGACATGAAAAAGCATTGGGCTGCAATTTGGTACCTGATAGGTCGGCAGTTGTATAATCGCGAATTATTTACGCAGTCGATTCCGTACTTTAAAAGAGCCGGACAGACAGGTTTTTCCCATGCAGTCTTAGCGGCCGAGAACCTGCGCCTGTTGATTCTGGCCTACTACCACACCAAGCAGCATCAAAAAGCGTCCGAATTACTGGCGGTTATAGTCCAATACCCAAGACACCAGGGCGAATTGCTCTGGGCAACCGACTGGCTTGAACGAATCGAATTCGAACGGAATTTCAACGCCTGCGAATAACATAAACTTCCGGGAAGAACGATGCCCGGTTAGGACCGGAGAATTCTCTGGTAGTTATTCCGCGCAGAGTCCCATCGGTACCCAGGAACCAAAAGGTATAAGATTCGCCACCCTTCTCCACTCGGTTTATGGAAATAACCGTGCCCCACTCGACCGGAATTGTCTGTTCGAAGTCTAGCGATTCCCATTTCTTGGATGAAACCTCAAGCTCTTCTGGGGGCGGCGGAACTTCTGGTTCGGCCGCCATCGCTTTCAACCCAAGTTGGACAGTAACGACTATGACAGCCCCAGCAACAATTGCTGCCAGCAGCGACATTTTTGTGCTCATTTTTGCTCCTCCTGGTCTCTACACATTGGGATGATCATACAGCAGGATCTTCGTGGATTCAATTCAGATTAAGGCATACTTTTGAGTTGACACAATCGGTTTACTTGGGGTACCTTCCGTTCTTCTAAGATTGAAAAATGAAGTTCTCGTATTGCATCAGAGTCAGATGGTAGCGCCAAGGAGGAGAAATGACCAAAGCCGATCTTATTTCAATCGTCACCAAGACAGTCGGCCGAGACCTTACAAAAAAGGCCATCGGAGAAGTAATCGACGCAATGTTCTTGAAACTGAAGAAAGGTCTCAAGAAGGACAAGCGTTTTACTTTTCCTGGCTTCGGAACATTCAATGTGCGTAAGCGAGCCGCTCGCAAAGGTCGTAATCCTCGCACCAATGAAGTCATCCGTATCCCTGCTTACAGAACTGTAGTCTTTACACCTTCGAAGTCGTTCAAAAAGAAATTATAATTCCCTGCCTAGCAACCAGGGCAGCGTGAGACATCGAATGCCCGATGGCCCTGCA
The DNA here is from genome assembly GCA_019307065.1 of Deltaproteobacteria bacterium. Taxonomy (GTDB): domain Bacteria; phylum Myxococcota; class B64-G9; order B64-G9; family B64-G9; genus JAFDKH01. Next base: position 2,477 of record JAFDKH010000140.1, on the reverse strand, counting down.
AATCAAGAATCAGCAATTCTGCAGCCGGTTGCGATGCATGACCGCTACGGACCCTTCCTGAGATCTTTTTTCGCTCGCTATTTCAATCCGATCCGCTTTCCTGCCGAAGCCATCGACAAGATCAAGCAGCTTGATCGCCAGGGCAACATTGTATATCTGGCTCGTTCGGCTAACACATTGCATTTCCTTTACTTAAACCACTTATGCATTCGACACGGTTTACCTCTGGCACGCTTCGTCAACGGCATCGATCCAATTCTAATGCAACCTATCGGTCTTTTGCTTGAACGAATGCGCACTTTGGGCTCGGACTCCGATGAAGATCTCGACGAGGAAGGCGAGCATCTTGCCAATCGACAACTGGCTTCGGTGCTTGCTGCCGGTCAGGCGTCTTTACTCTTTCTCGACAAACCAGCGACCATAACAAGTCCCGGGAGTCCCGAACACGATGGCCTCTTAGAAACATTGATCAGTAGTCAACAATCGCAGGACAAACCCATCTTCTTGGTCCCGCACCTGATCTTCTGGGATGTCCACCCCGAGAAGGAATCCAAAGCACTTACTGATGCAGTCTTTGGCCTGCCCGAGTCTCCGGGTTTTCTGAGATCAATGTACCTCCTGCTGCGTTATCGACGCCGGGCATTTGTCAAAGTTGCCGAACCGATTAATCTGTTAGATTTCATAAAGAGCCAGCCCGATCAAAATCCGGCTGATCTGGCCGGCTCACTTCAGAAATTAGTCGAAAACAAAATTTCTCTTGAAGTGTTCGATGTTACCGGCCCACGTATACGCCGAGATACCGAGTTCAAGCAGGCTATTCTGCATGATTCCAAAATTACCGAGATAATTGAATCTCAGGCCGACAACGACGAAGCCAAGACCGAAGCGTTCAAGAAAAAGGCCTACGATATTCTGGACGAGATTGCCGCCGAGCCCCGTATTCGCTGGCCAATCTATCTCGACAAGGCATTGAACTTCGTCTGGAGCCGAATGTACGAAGGCATCGTTGTCGATGAGGCCGATTTCGAAAAAATTCGCACAGCCATTCGTAAAGCTCCGGTGATTTTCTGTCCTAGCCACAAGAGCCATGTCGATTATCTAATTCTGAGTCAACTGTGTATGAAGTACGCTATTCCGATGCCCCATATTGCGGCCGGTGAGAACCTGGCGTTCTGGCCGATGGGTCCGATTTTCAGACACTCGGGAGCCTTTTTCATGCGCCGGTCCTTCAAGGGTAATCCACTTTATCCTGTGATTTTCAGGACTTACTTGCGTTATGTAATGAGCGAAGGTTTTCCGATCGAGTTCTTTATCGAGGGCACTCGCAGTCGGACCGGCAAGCTGCTCAGCCCACGCTTTGGTATTCTAACCTGGTTAATCGAAGCTTTTGAGGAAGGTGCCGGCCAGGACGTCAATTTCATCCCGATCTCGATCGACTATGAGAAAATTGCGGAAAGTCGTTCTTACGTTAAAGAGTTGTCCGGCAAAGACAAAGAAAAAGAAGATGTCGCCAGCCTGGTTAAGTCAAGCAGTCATCTCAAGTCGAAGTCAAAATACGGCAAGATATATGTACAGATTGGCGACCCAATCTCGATCAAAGAATACATTCAAAAACGCAACTACGACCTGAAAAATTTATCAAAAGGCGATCGGCGTGCGTTGGTCCAGGAAATAGCCTATAACATCCTTTACCGCATCAACGAAGTCTCTACGGTAACACCTTCGGCCTTGTTGGCGTTTTCCCTGCTGACTCATCGACGACGAGGCATGAGTCAAGAGGCCCTCGAGGAAAGAGCCCAGTGGGTAGTCGACTGGATTAGGCGGCGCGGACATAACCGTTTCTCGGCAACTTTATCTGATTTTCCGCGGGCGCTAGCTGAAGCGGCGTCCAGGTTTTCGCGTGACGGTTTAATCGCCATGCAGCACACCGGGGTCGAACTGGTTTACTCTCCGATTGAACGCAAGAGACTGGCCCTGGATTACTACCGTAACAACATTCTGCATCACTTTGTCTCGGCCAGTCTTTGCGCCTTGGCCCTGGAATCCTTTTCCGTTGAGGCAGTTCCAATCGACGCGCTTCGAGATCGAATCAAGGAATTGTCGCGTCTATTCAAGTTCGAGTTCCTGTTTCGCTCGGTGAGTGGTTTCGAGACTGAAGTACAAAACGCAGTGAAAGAATTAGCAGCCGAAGAAGCCATCAAGGAAGAAGACGGCTTCGTTGTCAAAACAAGCGAAGCCGCCCAAAAGCGAGAACTTTTCAGGGCCGTAACCGAACATTTTGTTGAGAGTTATTGGTTGACAGCCAAGAGCCTGGCTCATCTGCAAAAAGAACCCATGTTTCAGAAAGAATTCTTGGCACGCGCACTCAACTTGGGAGATCGGCTGTTTGTTCAGGGTGAACTCAATTTCTTCGAATCGATGAATCGCGAAGCAATTAAAAATGCCCTGCTGACTTTTGCCGATCGTAAAATCATTGA
>JAFDKH010000139.1 GCA_019307065.1 Deltaproteobacteria bacterium | reverse complement strand
GTCCGACGGTCAGGCCTGCCATGATTCAGATCCTTGCAATGGCGACGAAACCTGCCAGGCAGGCCAATGCAGTCCCGGTACGCTACTCGACTGTTCGACCAACCTGGCCTGCCAGATTGGATCTTGTCAGACAGGCGTCGGCTGCGTTTTGAACCCGGTCGCCGACGGCACAACCTGCGACAACCAAGATGTGTGTGACGGGCCCGATCAGTGCCTGGGCGGGCAATGCCAGTCAATCGGGCCGGCCATTGACTGCACTGACGCCGATCCCTGCACAACAGATCTTTGCGACCCGCTGACCGGTTGCCTAAGTCCGCCGGCCCCCGACGGGACCTCCTGTACAAACCATGATCCCTGCGACGGTGAAGAAACTTGCCGGTCCGGTGTTTGCACCAACGGCGCTCCGCTCGACTGCGACGATCAAAATTCATGCACTATAGATTCATGTGTTCCAGCTTTACGCTGCAAGCACGAACCGTTTCCCGATGGAGACAACTGTGGCCGCTGCGGTCAATGTCTTGACGGTGTCTGCGACGGCGATACGAACTGCGCCAGCGGCTGCAACAGCGTAACTCCAACTCGAACCGTTTCTCTTTTAGCTGTCTTGATGCTAGTCTTGAGTATATTCGTTCGCCGCAAAAAGGAGTAATACATGAGAGGCCACATTTCGCTTGCAGCAGGCGTTTGCCTGCTTGCTCTCTTTTCCATCTCTTGCCAGCCGCCCGATTCGACCAAACGGATTGAAAGAACCGAATGGCCGATAATCAACGGGGTCGAAGACACCAAGCCCGAGCATATGGCAGTCGTGTTCATGAGTAATATTTCCGGCTGGTGTTCAGGCACCTTGATTTCTCCGACCGTAGTCCTTACGGCTGCCCATTGCGCCGATGCCGGAACTCCTGCGGCTTATACGATTTACTTCGGAAACGAATCGCCTGACTTCGAGACTCGTGATGTAGTCGAAGTGATCTATCACCCCGATTGGGATCATGATAGCGGTTTGGAGAACGACATAGCCCTGTTGCGGCTAGACTTGCCGGCCCCCGGCGGGATAAGCCCGATTCCCCACCTGCCCGAGTCTTTGGCCCTCCTGCCGGCCGACCTCGGTACTAATCTCGAACACGTCGGCTTCGGCCGCGATGAAAACTCTCATTTAGGCACCAAAAAAACGATTACCCTGCCGATTCATTTTATTTGTATAAACTCGGGAGGTTGCTCGCTCAATTACAACGGTTACAACTTCAATATATACGAAAACAATATCTGCAACGAGCAGGACAGCGGCGGAATCTGTAGCGGTGACAGCGGCGGTCCGGCCTTTATCACCATCGACAGTGTCGAATATGTCGCCGAAATTACCTCATACGGCTTTGGTTCCAGCTGTGATCTCTATGCCTGCGGCACTAAGGTCGACGAATATGAGACTTTCATAAACGGCTTCATCGGCTCATTTGCGGTCAACGGCCAGATCTGCACCAACCCGGCCCAGTGTTACTCGGGCTACTGTGTTGACGGCACCTGCTGTGAAAACGAGTGCACCGACGAGTGCCACAGCTGCGATGTTCCCAGGGCCCTGGGAGTCTGCTCGCCGTCGGTCGACGGCGAGCCGTGTCCCGACACCGACCCCTGCAACGGGTACGAATCCTGCCAGGCAGGCATCTGCGTCAGCGATGCAGTCACTCCGGACTGCACTCCGGTAGTCCCGTGTGTGACCGGCGCCTGTGTGACCGGTCAGGGCTGTGTGCATACCCCGGTCGCCGACGGCCAGGCCTGTGATAATTCCGATTTGTGCGACGGGATCGATCAATGCATATCGGGTAGTTGCGTCTCACAAGGCACGTCACTGGATTGCGATGACAGCAATGATTGTACCGTCGACAGTTGCGACGCGCTCCAGGGCTGCCAATACGCCGACGTCGCCGACGAAACTTCTTGTTCCGACGGCGATTTGTGCAACGGGGCAGAGACTTGCCTTTCGGGCGTTTGCCAGACGGCCGGCGCGCTGAACTGTGACGATTCAAATACTTGTACGATCGATAGCTGCGATTCGGCCGGCGGCTGCCAGCATGAGAAAATGGCTGACGGCGAAAAGTGCGCTGATGGGCGGTCCTGCAAAGGCGGCTTGTGCTTACCGAGTCCTAGCAGCGGTTGCAGCACCAGCGGTTCTTCTCCCATCGGTTTCCCGGCTGTTCTTTTCCTGCTTTTCTTCTTGGCCGGACTGGTATCAAGATCGACCAGGCTCAATTGACATAGGCGTTTCAGGCGAGTACGCTGGCCTACAATGTGTAAATCTACGGCTCAAGTTATTCGAGTTGGGCTGGTTGCGGGATGTCTTGTCGCTCTGGTATCCGGTTGCCTGCCAAGACGTATCGGCCGACCAGCCTGGGTAGTTGTGCGTCAGCACAATGAATTTCCGGCCGAGCGCTTCATCATCGGGGTCGGCCAGGGATCTAGCCGTCGCCAGGCCGAACTGAAAGCACTCGAGGACGCAGGCCGGCTAATTGACTCGAGTTATACCGGCCAAGATCCGATTGTTCCAACAGTAGTTTTGAACTGGAGCAGCTCGGATGGCAGCCGGCACGCAGCTTTGGCTACGATCGATAGACTTGTTTTTGCCCAAGATGCCGCAAAACTAATCTACCAGGCTGAAAAAGAGTGCCTCATGCATGTTCTGCAGGCCGAGAAGGTCTTAGCCGCAGAGCGCAACCTGTATCTTGGCCTACGAGAGTACTTGAGTGCTTTGCAGGCCCGCGCCCGGGCTGAAAACCAGCGCGCCTTTATTTTATCGATCGTAAAAGAGCAATCTAAAAAGATAAGCGGTCCTTCAATTTCTGAGTTGCTTCAAAAAATCGACAAATTGTTATCAACAGTCGAGATCCTGGTCGTGCGCGGTGACAGCCAGCGCGCCAACGCCAGTGGAGATTTACCGGCGGCCTTGGTTGCCGGGGCCTACCTGGTCAATGGACCAGAACGCTTTCCGATAAAAGATCTACCGCTCGAGTTTTTGCCGCCTGGCGCAAAAGAGTCGCCCGCTATTTTTGCAACGACAACCGAGGTTGGAACCGCAACCATTCAGATCAAGGGTCTTCCGGTGCTCGATAAAGACAAAAGCATTATCTCGGTCGGATTGAACGGCGCAAAAATATTAGCAGCTGCCGGAGTCAAGAGCGATGACAGTCGTTTTGCAGACTTGCTGGCCCGGATCAATCATCATAAAACAGCTTTTCACTATTTCTCACCCGGGCAGGCAACCATACGGGTTGCCGTCATAATTGAAGAAACCACTTTTGGCCGGCCGGTCGCCAGGTCACAGGTTGCCAAGTACATAAACCGCGCCCTGGCCGAGAAAGGTTTTGATCTTGTCGACCCGAATACTTTGTCCGACGATTTGGCACTGATCGAAACTCTGGATGAAGCCCCCGAGGCGGTTAAAGACCATGCCGACGTTCTGGTCTATGGAAATGTCGATGCCGATCTTTTCAAAGTGGTCAACGAGACATTCTTGTTCTGTCAGACAAGCGGACACCTGCGAGCAGTCCAACTCGATTCTTCAAGGCTGCTGTTCGCTTTTGAAAAAACAGTCAAAGGCGCAGGTCTTGACGAGTTTGCCGCCTGCCAGCGGGCAAAAGATTCGTTTTCAAATAAATTTATTCCTGAACTAGTCGAAACCATTTCTAAGCTTGCCCAAAAAACAAAATGAGTGAAAACAGTTCCCCTTTCTCCGGCCTGCGTATTCTCGATTTAACCAGACAGTTTCCAGGCCCCCTGGCTACCATGATGCTTGGCGACCTGGGCGCCGATGTCATAAAAATCGAAGACCCGCAAAACGGCGACTTAATGCGCTTCTTGCCGCCTTTCAAGAACGGAATCGGCGCAGGTTTTTTAAGCCTGAATCGTTCAAAACGTTCGCTGACATTGAATCTCAAGGACCCCAAGGGCAAAGAACTGTTTCTCAAATTAGCAGCCCAAAGCGATCTTGTCGTAGAGGGTTTCAGACCGGGTGTGATCGAACGCCTGGGAATCGGCTATCAAAAACTCAAGAGAGTGCGCCCGGATATAATTCTTTGTTCGATAAGCGGCTACGGTCAGACTGGCCCATACCGCCTGCGAGCCGGGCATGATATCAACTATTGCTCAAAGGCCGGAGTAAGCGGCGCCAGTGGAGACAGCCAGGGCGCACCTGCCCTCTTGGGCGTTCAGGTGGCCGATGTCGGCGGCGGCACCTGGCAAGCTCTGGCAGCCATCATGGCGGCCCTTTTTCAACGTGAACGAACCGGACAGGGACAATGGCTGGATGTCTCGATGACTGATGGAGTTCTGACAACCATGTTTCTGGCGCTCCAGGAAGTCCTGGCCGGAGAGCCGGCCCCGGCCCGCGGTCAGGCGCCGCTGACCGGAGGGCTGCCGGGTTACGGTATATTCGAGACGGCTGATGGAAAATACATGGCCGTCGGCGCAATCGAGCCTCATTTCTTCGCAGCTTTGTGCGAAGCAGTCGGCTGTTCGCATTTGAAAGACGAAGGTTTCAGCCTGGGCAGTTCGGGTCAAAAAGTAAAACAAGAGTTGGCAGCCGCCTTCAGGAAAAAAACCCGCCAGGAATGGGTTGCCGTTTTCGAACCTGTCGATGCCTGCGTCGAGCCGGTCCTGGAAGGGGCCGAAGTTCTAGCCGACGCCCAACTGGCGGCCCGCGAGATGTTCTTTACTATGGATCACCCGCTGGCCGGCACCATAAACCAGCTGGCGACCCCCCTGCGGCTTTGCGGAAAGCTTGAACCAAATCTCGTTCCGCCGGCCCTGGGCGAGCACAGCCAGGAGATTCTTACTCAACTGGGTCTGAAAATCGACGAAATCGAAGATTTGGCCAATAAGGGCATCGTCGGCCTGGCCAAGAAATAAGCTGACTAATTCCAAACCTTGATCTACAAAATCAAAGCGGTCGAGATATTCGGTCGGAATTCCGACCGAGTTTTTCTATTGCTTATGGGGACATAAATCTAAACCGACGCATTAGTCGGTTCTGGTGAAGAATCAAGTACTTATATGTTGACACTCAAAAATCTGCATGTTAGTTTTCGCCATCCTATGAGTAGTATGTAGGGGTTTGTACTACATATTGGCCGTTTGCCATCGGATGGAGACATTCCATGGTCCAGCATGATCAACATTCTATTGCGCACCTCGTCAATTCAGAGAAAATCTCTCTGCACTCGTCCAATTTGATTGACATGCTCGAAAAGGGCGCCGATGACGATGAATTGGCGCTGACTTACCTCGATCGCAACAACAACGAAAGTCCTAAGACATACAAGGACATGCTCGACGGGGCCCTGACCGTCGCAACCTATCTCAAAAACCGGGGCCTGAAAAAAGGCGATAAAGTTCTAATTCTTCTGATGACCAACGAGCTCTTTTCAAACTCGTTTTTCGGCACCATCATGGCAGGCGGCATTCCCGTTCCGGCCAGTCCGCCGATGACTTTCGGCGATATAAAGAAATACCTCACTAATCTTGCGCATATCGTCAAAAATTGCGAAGCCAAGTTCATAATTACATTTCCGCGCATCAAGAAAGTCATCGGCAGCGTTCTCTCCGCTGACAACTTCTTACGAGAATTGATTCTGGCAAAAGATATTGTCTCCGAAAAACCAAGCACGCCGGGGTTCCCTTCGATCGACGATGACGACCCGGCCTTCTTTCAGTATACGTCCGGCACAACCAGCCTGCCCAAGGGCGTAGTGCTCACTCATCAGGCGCTGCTTTCCAACTCATACGGTATTATGCGCGGAATCAACGCCGGCCCGAATCTTGTCGGGGTCAGTTGGCTGCCGATGTACCATGACATGGGTCTTATCGGAGTATTGATATCCGGTATGTATGCCCGCGGCCAGTTGGTCTTCATGCTGCCCGAATCATTTGTTATGAACCCGGTTTCCTGGCTGAAAAACATGACGAAATATCGAGCCACCGCCACAGTGGCGCCGAATTTTGCATATCATCTTTGTGCCCAGCGCATCAGTGACGAAGATCTGTCTTCGCTCGATCTCAGCAGTCTGGTCATCACCATGAACGGAGCCGAGCCGATAGATCTTCAAACCTTGAAGATCTTTGAAGACAAATTCAAAGTTGCCGGCTTTGGTGACAACGTAAATTTCCCGGTTTATGGTATGGCTGAAAACTGCCTGGCAGCGACTTTTCCACAGCTGGGTAAACGTTTTGAGGTCGAACCGACCAACCGCCAGAAGCTGGAAACCGATGGCATTGCAACCTGGGCCGATGAATCCGATCCCAATCCTTACCAGGCAGTCAGTGTTGGTTTTCCTCTAGCCGGCCAGCAGTTGGCCATCAAAGCAGAAGACGGCTCGATAGTGCCCCAAAATCGGGTCGGCGAAATTGTGATCAAGAGCCCGTCGGTAATGCAGGGTTATTACCACAACGATATCGAAACCGCTAAAGTGATTCGAGACGGTTGGCTGCACACCGGCGATCTCGGCTACGTCAGTAAGCAACGCCTGTTTATTACCGGCCGGGCCAAAGAGATGATCATTAAGCGCGGGCGCAATTATTACCCATATGATATCGAACGCGCCGCCAGCAATGTCAGCGGCGTGCGTAAAGGCTGCCTGGTTGCATTTGCTTCGTCAAATTCCGAAAATGGCACCGAGGATCTTATTCTGGTTGCAGAAACCAGGGAAGTCGACCAGGGCAAAAAGACGAAGATCGAACAAGCCATAGCGGCTGAAATACTCGGGGCGGTCGGGATCAAGCCAGATCGAATCGTCCTGGTTCCGCCGCGCAGCATACCTAAAACGTCGAGCGGGAAACTGCAACGGCTACTATGTCGCCAGCGATTCAATGAGGGCACCCTGGTCAAGGGGCTTTCCGATCGCTGGTTCCAGCCGGTCAAAACACTGGTCGGTTCTTTTATCGGCAACCAGCGATTCCGGCTGCGAGCCCGGAATCCTTAAACTGAGCTTTATCAATGTCAACTGCAGCGGAGGCAAAGGTGAGCGAAATAACGCGGCAACAACTCAGAGCAGATCTTCTCGATATTCTTTCAAAACTTGCCGGGATAGAAACAGATAAGATTAGCGACGATGACAGGCTTCGCGAAGACCTGGGTCTCGACTCTCTTCAAAGCATGGAGCTCCTTTCACGCATTAGCGACCAGTATGAGCTCGATCTCGAAGTCGAAGACGTTATGGACGTTGAAACGGTTGGTGATGTAGTCAAGCAGCTATTCGCGTTCATCCAATCAGGCAAGAAGGAATGAGAATACTCTTTATTTACCCCTCCTTTGAGCGCCACGCCCAGTCGCATCCCGAGCTATTGTCCTGCGTTCCCTGTAACGAGTATATCGGTTCTCCCTCTCTGGGAATCGCAGCCGTAGCAGCTTGTACACCCGCAGAATTTGATGTCGCCTTCGTCGATGACCGAATTCACCCGGTCGACGAACAGCTGCCCGAGGCCGATCTATACGCCTTGTCCTTCTTCACCCCGGCGGCTACCCGGGCGTTTGAGATTGCCAAGTTGATTCGCTCAACCGGCAAGCCGGTCGTGGCCGGCGGTATTTTCCCTTCGATGATGCCCAAGGTCGTTTCCAAATATTTTGATTCTGTCGTGGTTGGCGAAGGCGAACCGGTTTGGGCCCAGCTTTGTCAAGACGCGGCCGACGGCCGACTCAAGCCCAGATACGAGTCAGATTCGGCCGCCGACCTCGATTCGTTGCCGACGCCCAGGATTGACTTGTATATATCCGCTGAAGACGAATCGTTTTCACCCGATGACTATCCGCTGCAAACTTCGCGAGGCTGTCCTTTCAATTGCGACGCCTGTGTTCTACCGGTTTGCATGGGCAAAAAAATAAGGCACTTTCCCGACAAGTATGTCTTCGACCTGCTCGATCGCTTCGGTCAGGCTTCGAAACGCTGTTGCCTGACTGAAGACACTTCATTTATTTTTGTGTCGGGCGCGCGCAGGAGATTTCGCCGCCTGCTCAAGCATCTGGCCGAACGGCAAACCAGCCAGCCGGTCAAACTAAGTTACTTAGGCACTTCGATGCCCCTGTTGCTGAACATAGAAGATGAAATCTTCGATGAAGTACGCGCGGCCGGTGTCAGCCGGTTTTACCTGGTCGGCGGATTTGATCCGATAACTCGCGGCGCCTTCGGCACTGGCGATAAAGCTATGCTCGAAAAGGCCCGAACCTGTGTCCGCCGTTGCCAAGATCACGGGGTCGAACCTTATGTTTCTTTCTTGGTCGGTAATCAAGATGATGATCAGGGGACTTTCGAACGCATGCTCGAGTTTGCCAACCAGGTCGAGCTCAATATTGCAGAATTCGCAATAGCAACTCCCTACCCCGGTACGCCCTTGTGGAGCAGGCTGGAGGAAGAGGACCGAATATTTGATCGGACCTGGAAACATTACAACGATTCGAACGTCGTGTTTCATCCATATAAGATGTCGGCTGAAAAACTTTTAGAAGGCTACTTGTTTCTGTGGCGCGAATTCTATAGTTCACGACAGCACCTTAGCCAGGCCGCGGCCGAACTGAATACAGTTCAGTTCTGAAAAACAAACCCGCTTGTAAGCTATGGACTGGATAGTTTTATGAGTAAATCAGCAAATCCGTTTTTGAGGGTTCTCAACAACTTTGAAGAGGCTGCCCGGCAAATCGTTTCGGCCGGGTCAAATCCGGAAGAGCTCGAGACAATCGACATCTTGAAAAACGCAATTGCTCGTTTTGGGCAAAAATATATTAACGACGCCGAAATCGACGCTGCCTCAGAGATCCCGCCGGAAGCGATCAAGGCCGCCGCCGAGATGGGCCTGTTCGGCATCTCAATTGAAGAGCAGTACGACGGAGCCGGCTTGTCGATGAAGGCAACCTGTAGTGTAATCGAGGCGCTTTCCCGGCTCGATCGTTCCTTAGGTGTCAGCATCGGCCTGCATGCCGGTCTCGGTCTGAGAGGCCTCAACTATTTCGGCAGTCGAGAACTCAAGCAAACCTACCTGCCCAGGCTGGCCAGCGGAGAATTGATTGCCTGCTTCTCGGTGACCGAGTCTGAAGCCGGTTCTGACATTGCCTCGGTTCGCACGACTGCGATCGAGGACGGCGATCAGCTGGTGATCAACGGCAGTAAAATCTATGCCACCAATGGCGGCTTCGCCAACCTGGCTACCATTATCGCCCGGACACCCGGGTTGGGCGGCTCACGGCGTGGACATAGCATGATCCTGGTTCCGCTCGACAGTCCCGGAATACAGCGCGACTCAGAAGAACACAAGCTCGGGATCAAGGGCTCATCTACTTGTTCGCTGCACTTCGAAGATGTCCGGGTCGGAATCGACCACATAATCGGAACCCCGGCGCGTGGTCTCGATCACCTGAATCATGTTTTATCTTGGGGACGAACCCTGATGGCTGCCGGCTGCATCGGCCTGGCCCGAACCGCATTCGAGCGCACCCTCGAACAGGTAACCGTTCGCCGGCAATTCAACAGAATGATTGGCGAGTTCGGCATGGTCAGGCAAATGGTAGCCGACATGCGCACTCGAATTCACGCTATGGAGAGTGTCATTCGACTGTGCACCCAATCTGAAGACCAAAAACCCGATTCAATCGGCTGGGAATCTTCGGTCGCCAAAATCTACTGCTCAGAATCCGCCTGGCAAATCGCCGATGACACCGTTCAGTTGCACGGCGGCTCCGGTTATATTGAAGAAACTGGAGTTGCCCGGCTGCTACGCGATTGCCGGATCACTCGCATTTTCGAAGGCGCCAATGAACTGCTGCGCTTTCACATGGCCGCGGCCGCCTTTAGCTGGAAGTCCGAGCAGTTCGGGCAAGCCCGGCCACTGAGCAAGATGCTCGATCAGTCTTTGAGTAAGCTCGGCGGTCGATTCGATTCACTCTTGAGACGCTTCGCCGAAAGCCTGGTTAGTCTCAAGAAAAAATATGGCCTAAAAGTATTTCAGCGCCAAATGGATCAGCGCCGGATTGCCGACGCTGCCCAGGGGCTTTATCTCATGCTGGCATTGCTGGCCAGAGCCCAGGGCGAATTGAAATCCGGCCGTTTAACTGATGAAATGCTTGTCTGGACCGAGTATTCTCTGACCAGATCAGCAGATCTGATCGAGCACAGCCTGGGGCATATCGACTCCGTGCAAAACGAGTTGGCCAGTCGAATCGCCGCCGGTGAGTGCGAAAGGATCGGCAGCCCGTTGAAGGAGAACATTTCATGACCAGCTACAAAGCTAGAATCCAGCAACAGCTCGGACTAGTGCAAATGCTTCAAGCCTCGGGTTTGAATACCTATTCGCGTGAGGTTTCGTCAGGTTGCGGACCGACCATGCGGGTCGAGGGCAAGGAGTGCATCAACTTCATTTCGAACAGCTACATGGGATTCTCGGTACATCCGAAAGTCATCGAAGCCGCCAAAAAGGCGCTTTCAAAATATGGTCTGGGCATCGGCGGGTCGCCCCTGGCCTGCGGGACCACCAGTCTGCACTTGAAACTGGCCGAACGAATCGCCGCCAACTACGGCACCGAATCTGCGCTCGTATTTGCCACCGGCTATCAGGCCCTGGCCGGCACGATTCAAGGTTTGTTAGGACGCGGCGACGTAGCTCTGCTCGATAATCTCGACCACCGTTCGATAATCGACGGCTGCGCCTTGAGCGGCGTAAAGATTCGCTCGTTCATCCACAATGACATGCAAGATCTCGAGCAATTGGTTGAACGAACCGCCAAGCAAAAGGGTCATCGCATGCTGATCGTCGACTCCGTTTACTCAATGGACGGCGACGTGGCTAAACTTGCGCAGATCAACGAGATATGCCGTTCAGCCGGGGTTACTATAATGATTGATGAAGCCCATTCGCTGGGAATTCTGGGCAAGAACGGCAAAGGCCTGCTGGAACATTTCGACATGCCCAACGGGGCGGATATAATTTCGGGCACCTTCAGCAAGTTCGCCGGAGCAGTCGGCGGCTTCACCGCCGCCGATCGCGAAGTCATAGATTATCTACGGCATTACTCGTCGCCCTTTGTTTTTTCGGCCTCGATTCCTCCGGCGGTGGTGGCCGCAGTGCATACTTCGTTCGAGCTGCTGGAATCAGAACCCGAGTGGCACAAACTACTCTGGGAAAATGTCGATTTCATGTTGAAGGGCCTCAAGCAGCTGGGTTTCGACACCGGCAATTCCGAAACTCCCGTAATCCCGATAATGATCCGCGACACCGAAAAGGTTCTGCGTATGAACCGCCAGTTGCTCGACCAGGGCGTCTATTGCTCGCCGGTTGTCCACCCGGGCGTTCCACTTAAAATGGAACGTTTGCGGCTGGGGGTTATGGCCACCCACACTAGCGATCATCTCTCCAGCGCTTTAGAGACCTTCGGCCGAGTCGGCCGGGAATATGAGGTCATCTAGAATAATAGGGGTCGATGGGATATACTCAGCGGCATGCAATCATCGCGCTTGATGCTGATCTCAGTCCTAGTGACGATATTTGGCGTTACGACGTCATCGGCTGCGGAAAAAGATCCCTTTTTACCCTTTTTCGACCAACCCCAGGCTCTGGCAGCGATCCAGGCTTTCAATGCCGGTAAACCGGCTTTTGCTGCCCGGCTTGCTCGAACGGCCCTCGAATCGGGCGAATTGGACGAGACTGAACGTAGTGGAGTCTCGTTTTTACTGGTGCTTTCTCTATTGCGCAGTGGTCAGCGCTCAGCAGCTTTACAGGCCTTCAACGATCTTAGCGAAGATCAACTGCCGCCCGGATTGGCTTCACATGTCGCCTGGTACCACGGAAAATTGTTGCTGGATTTGGCCCGTCCGGGAAAACCAGACATCGCCAAGGCCCATAGCTTGTTAAGCCGGGTTCCCCTTTCCGGTCGTTTCGGCTACAAAGCGCGCCAGTTGCTGGTGCGCGGCCTGATACTATCGGGCGAAGTCGAAGAGAGTTGCCGCCTGGTGGCACAAACCGCTGATCGCCTGATAGGCAAACGTCAAGAGGCGGCCGCCCGGCTTCAACAGGCCCGCTGTATCGAGCAGCTAGCGATTAAAACCGGACAGGCCGACGGCTGGAAGAAGGCCCGCCCACTGCGTCGACAAGCTGCCGCTATTTATCGTCTGGTCGCACGCCTGTGGCCCGGATTGCCGGCCGGACAAGCCGCTGCCGAACGTCTCAAACGCCTGTCTGCTAAAAAAATCTGGCCGTCAGCTTTAGATCCGCAAGCCTTGCTCAAACGTGCCCGGCAAGTTGTAAACAAACCGCGCGGCCGCAAAGATCTCAAAACCTTGATGCGGATCAGGAGCCTGGCTCCCAAAAAACTGAAAGATCCTGTCCGCTGCGAGATTGACCTGCTCTACGCCGAAGTGGCCGTACGTTTTCGCTGGTTCAAAACCGCATACCGACTACTAAACGGAGTAAAGAAGCGAGCCGCCGATCCCGAGCTGCGCGCCAGGGCCGCGGTCGATCTGGCGGGCCTGGTTGCCCGCCGGAGGCCGGGGGCGGCAGTCGAAGCCTATTTCGATGTCGTCAAGACCTGGCCCAAATCGAAAGCAGCGGCCTGGGCCTTGTACCGGGCCGGGGTTTTGGGCCGGCATATCGGCATGCCGGCCATATCTTTGCGGGCTTTGTACAAATGCATCGAAAAGTACCCCGACAGTCCGGCTGCCGCGCGCAGCCGGTTTGCCCTGGCCTGGGTTCAGATCGAAAAAAAGAAATACGCTCAAGCCAAGAATTGGCTGAATTTCCTGCTGGCTTCGGCCGACACGACAGACCAGGCTAGCCTGGACTCGACCCCCCCCGAGATTTGCGTCGCAGAAGATAATCAGAGCGATCAATTGGAGGACGAGGAAGCCAGCCAATTGATCGATCAGCAAATCAGCGAGTCATCGACAACCGTCCCCCAAACTGAAGAACAAGAGGAAAATATTTCTGAAGACCAAGTAACTCTTTCTTCAAAATCCATTCTAGAGCAACGCTACTTCCGAGAGCGGGTTCGTTACTGGCGCGCCCGGGTTCACGAAATCAGCGGCGCAAAAAAAGCCGCTCTGGCCGATTATGACCGCCTGATCAAGCAGCATCCTTTTGGCTATTACGCCTTAATGGCGGCTGCACGTGTTTCCAAGCTCGACCCAGAATATGAATATTACCCAAAGCCGGATTCAGCCAAGAAAACAGATGACCTGCCGGATGTCGCCAGCCTGCACCCCGAAGTCTCTGCTTCGGTGACTTACTTGAGAATGGGTTTGCTCTTTGAAGCCCGGGCGACTCTGGCCACTCTTCATCGTGACAATCTCGAAAGAATAGACCGGCGCATGGCGGCTTCACTCTGGCTATTGCTGGGAGAGTACAGCCGCTCATTATGGATCGCCCCGATTCCCTGGGAAGGCGGGGTTCCGGGTTACCCGTCCCGGGAATCTATAGTCGACGCCCGCCTGGCTTACCCGCGCGCTTTCTACGACATCGTCAAGAGCCCCGCCCGAGATCCAAAAGTTCCGCCGGCCTTTTTGTTTGCCTTGATGCGGGCCGAAAGCGCTTTTCGCCCCAAAGCCCGCTCACCGGCGCGCGCCCTGGGCCTGACCCAAGTAGTTCGTCGAACCGCTTACCGAACAGCCAGAAAATTGCGATTGAAGAATTTTCGCTTTTGGAAATTGACCCTGCCGGAAGTCTCAATTCGAGTCGGCT
>JAFDKH010000332.1 GCA_019307065.1 Deltaproteobacteria bacterium | reverse complement strand
TTTGAAAAGGTTTTCGAATGACAGATGCAAGGCCCCTTTTCTGCCAACCAAGACTGAACGCGGCACGAGTTCGGAATACATCGCTATGCCATTACCTTCGATTACCATTTCCTCGGATTCATCCGCTTTCCTGATAAACATGGGCCGCTCGGCCGGCAGGAAGATCGAGAACTGCTCACTACCGGCCGGATGCAAGTCACACAGTCTTTCCCCGTTTTCCTCTTCTATGTAGATGTTGCCCCAGACCGTACTATCGAGCACCAGGACATCCTTATGCCGGGTCCAGTCTATGATTACCTGTGAATATTCCAGGGGCCTGTCGCCGGGTGGCCGAACGACGAAGTCGGGCCGATAGCGCGGATTGGCAATCATCTCATTTGCGGTCTCTAAAAAGGCCCCCAGTTCAGCGTAGGTAACCAGATTATTGCCGTCCACGTCCGCTCCGCCGCGCATAGCCGAACGAAGCTCATGACTAAAAACACCGGCTTGGAAACGTTCCCATTCGTGACTATCACGGTTCGACGAGGTCGAAAGTAAAAAGCCGGTATTGGTAAACAGCTTTGAATCTTCTTTGACAATAAAGTTATCCGTATATGATTTTCGCTCCCCGCCCGGCCCTTTCTTGAAAGCCAGGTAGTACGACTTGCAGGCATCTACAATGACATGGTTTCGATCAGCCGGTGAATTGGCCAGAATCTGCTCGTATAGATCGGTCCGGGTCAGACGGCCTTTCTCCAGCACAATATATCCTTCACCGTGCTCGACGCTGCCGTGACCACTGTAAACGAACAAGAACTCGACTCGATGGCCTACGGCTTTTGCTTTACTCATCAGGGCGCGTAATCTTGCATACTCGGATAGCAGTTTTTCTCTTGTCGGCGATCCATCGATCACCAGGTCTGGATACATTCGCTCACTATCCTCATCCAAAGACACCAGCAGCACACTTTCGATACCCGATTGAACAAACATCCGCTGGGTAGCGACTGCATCGTCATCGGCATAGCGCAGATCTGCGACCCGAGTACTGTCAGAAGCGTTTATACCTATTACAATCGCGAATCTGGCGGTCTCTTTTGCCTCCTGGGCCGCAGCACTCATTGAAAAAATCAGCGTAAGCGCAATTAACGCTGTAGTAATCTGGTTCATGGCCCGACTTTCGTTGGAAGAATGTGCTGCGCCGAGTTTTTCAGCGGTATCCTCTCGCCAGGATCAATGTCTTTTACAAACGCCTCCACTTTGGACACTTGCAACGGCTCACGCGTGAAAAGGCTGTAAATATAAAGAGGCCCGGCCGATAAATTATGTCTCACCTTCTCGGCAAGCTCGAAATCGGCAATGTTCTTGTGAATCGGAATCGAGACCGGATCGTCCGCCTCGTTCGTATAGGCCGGATGGAACCAGTACACTTCACCATCAAACGCGACAGCGAAGACCATCATGTAACCAAAAGACTTCTCACCGAGATTTGTATATGCAAACAGCAAGTAATCATCTTTTTCGATACTGGTGCCGAGCCTGGCCGGTTCACCTGTGGACCCAATATTGAAGACCTTGAGACCGACCCACTTGTCTTGCTCATAAACAAACGAGCCGGCCGACTTGATCCGAAATTCATCGTCTTCACCCAAGACATTGAGTATGAAAGCCAGCGAGCCTATTGCTGAAAGAAAAACTAATATTGCAGTTACTACAGGCCATCGTTTTCTGGTCTGACTTTTAGAAAACTCATCCGATTCGACTATTCGTTGGATGTCAGCAACGAGGTCGATTCCTGCCAGTTCGTCATCAGGCTCGCCCAGCAGCCTGCACATGTCTCGAAGTTCTGTAAGGTTCTTACTGCAAGACCCGCAGGAGCCAAGATGCTCTTCTATCTCAACTGCGCGGCTTTGGGTTACCTCGCCTTCGAGATACATTAACATTTCTCGAGTGTGAATCGAGGCCATGATTACTTCCCCTCCAGAATTCGACGAAGCTTTTCCAACCCGCTGAAAATCCGTGATTTGACAGTCCCGATCGGCAGTTCCAACACTTCGGCGATCTCGGCATACTGCAAGCCTCCCGCGAATCGCAAGACCAACACCGCTCTGAACTTCATACTCAATTTATATAGCGCGCGCTCCACCTCGCGGCGTCTCTCTCTGGCAATTACCAGTTCCTCAGGCAAATCGGGTGTTTTTTGTGGTGAAGTTGCCAGCTTGACATGCAACTTGCGCTCGTACTTGGCCGAACGTACAGCCATACGGCATTGATTCAGCAAAACCTTGAACATGAAGGACCGGAATTTTCCGCGTGGCTGATATTTGTCCAGGTAACCTAAAATCTCAATAAAGGTGTTTTGGGCGACATCCTTGGCCAAATGAACCCGGCCGAGAAATTTTGCCGCTACCAACAATGCAAGCGCCTGGTGGCGACGCACCAGGGTATCGAAGGCTTCTTTCTTTCCACCCCGAGCCAGGAGCATCAGCTCATCATCGTCAAGCTCGGTAATCGGCCGATTATCTGGCTTCAGAGCCTTCCTCCCCGTAAACGGAATGACGTTGTCTGGTAGAGTCATTTCTACACTTCTATCCCTAATTTAACTATACAGTGCACCTGAGTGGGAAAAGTTCGAAATGCACTCGATTTTATATCAATATTTTTCTGAACAACTACCGCTTCTCCCCGGTATCCAGCATGACCCCGATCGCCACCGCGATCCTCCGGTCAATCAAGTGCCCTTGGTCAGCCGTCATGTCCAGCACATACCTGTCAAAGATAGTGAATTTCCGGTCGAATTTTCCGACAACGTCCGACTGCAGGGTTCCCGTCAGAAAGACGTAATTGGTTCGCAGGGCACCCAATAGAGTTCCAAACATTCGTCGCAGCAACGACAACATGATTGAATCTTCCTTGACAGTGCACAGGATCGATCCGTCCGGCGAAAAACAGGTCCAGCGCTTGCGAAAGAAATCATGTAGATAGTTCTTCTGAAGCCTGGCCAACAAGTTGTGTCTGTTGTCGTATATTTCGTACCTGGCCTTGAAGAGTTGGAACTTGTTGATTTGTTTAACTTCTATAAGCTCTTCTCGCCGGGATTCGTCTTTGAAGATTTTTAGATGTCGCTTGGGCGACAAGGCAACCGCCACGATGATCCAGCCAAACAATCCCACGACAAAAGAGGACCCAACCAGCATGGCCTTGGTAGTCGGATCTTTGAAGTGCGTTGTAATAGAGATAGCCAGGTAGATTATGATAGCCATCACAAACAGTCCACCGAAGACTGCTAACAATTTCGCCCCCGTTTTGGCCGGCCGCATGGCAAACAGAATCGGTTTGTTGTTTTCGTCAAAGACGAAATATTTTTCTGAAATCGCAAGCAGTTTCTGACGCAGCAGGAACTTGTCCCGCTCGAAAGCGGGGTCAAGCGGTTCAGAAGTCGATGGGCTTCTTTGCATAATTCACCCCCGTTGCTCATGTTAACCTACGTTTGATGTTGTGCCAGAAATTCTTACAAAATCACAGACTTTTTCGCCAATCTGGATTCATTCCCAATTTCTTTTCCGTTATAGTATAGTCAAGTGTCTATCTATCGGGAGGTATGAACGATGAGATGTCGGGTGTCGCTGACAAGCCTTGTTATCCTTGGACTTTTTCTATTTTCAGGTTGCGGGGCCGGCGGTATTTCGGCTCAACCGGATGCCGGAGACAACGGCTGCACTTCTGTCGACCAGTGCGGTGACTCTAATCCCTGCACCGACGACGCCTGCATAGATGGCAAGTGCAGCTACTCCTTCAACCAAGCACCCTGCGATGACGGCCAGGCCTGCTCTGTTGTAGACCTTTGCCTGGGCGGCGTTTGCGTGGGCAGCGGCACCAGTGATTGCGATGACGGCAACCCCTGCACCACCGACGGCTGTGACGATCAAGAAGGTTGCGTGCATTACAACAGCACTCTGGCTTGTGACGACGGCGACGCCTGCACTGTCGAAGACAGCTGCGACCAGGGGGCCTGCCAGCCCGGCAGCGGGTTGACTTGCGATGACGACAACCCGTGCACCAACGACAGCTGCCACCCGGATTCCGGCTGCATCTTCGCAAACAACACTCTGGCTTGCGACGACGACGATGCTTGTACCCAAAACGACATTTGCAGCTCGGGCAGTTGCGCAGGCACCCAGATCGGTTGTGACGACGACAATCTGTGTACCGATGACAGCTGCAATCAAGCGACCGGTTGCGCCTATACCAACAACA
>JAFDKH010000331.1 GCA_019307065.1 Deltaproteobacteria bacterium | reverse complement strand
GGCAATGTTTGCGGGTAGCAAAGAGGTATACGTGGAAGGTCGGCAGGCCCTGGAACATACCGGCCTGGCACAGAAGATCGATCCACTTACCGTCTGTTGCTCGGAGAGCATCATCACTCCCTTGTACGTGTGGAGGCTGCATCTGACCGGCATCAAAACTTGTGTCTACAGCCGCTGAATTTATCCGCAGCTACATCATTGCCAATATTTTCCGCCCGAGATTTGGGCATGCTTTGAATTTTTCTGCTCCCCGGCCGGGATAACAAGCAGAAAGGCGAAGAATGACTCAACCAGATCAGTCAACACAGGCCCAAAGAAAAAATTCATCGAAAATTGAAAAGTGGCTGCTGAGCAACGGTACCCTGGTTGATCACTTTCGTATTATTCGCCCGTTAGGCAAGGGCGGCATGGCCGAAGTCTACCTGGCCCGCGACACCAAACTGGGCCGCAAGGTGGCTCTAAAGATAGTCAAACCGGAAACTCTTGGCTCTAAAGAAGCGATCGAGAGGTTCTTGTTCGAAGCCCGGGCAACCGCCCGCTTTAATCATCCCCATATAGTTACAATCTACGCCGTCGGTGAAGATCATTCACGACCCTACGTGGCTTTGGAATATCTCGAAGGTCAGAGTTTGCGCCAGCGCATGGATGATCAGCAGTTGAGTCAAAAAGAAGCCGTCCGGATTGGCCTGGCAATTGCCGAGGCTCTTAGGGAAGCCCATGGCGGCGATATTCTGCATCGCGACTTGAAACCCGAAAACGTGAACCTGGTCAAGGATGGACGTCTGCGGGTACTGGATTTCGGGCTGGCCGGCGTCTTTCGGAGCGAAGCCAGGGCCGATAATCCCGAAAACATGAAAGAGTCGGTCATCTTGGAACCTCATTCAGAAAAGCAGGCCGGTATTCAGGGCACCCCGGCCTATATGGCACCTGAGCAATGGGAAGAGAAAGAAGAAACCGGGGCTGTCGATATCTGGGCATTGGGTGTCATTCTTTACGAACTGGTTAGCAGCCGCAGGCCGTATGACGAATCTTCATCGGTCAAGCAAGCCGCCCGAGTGTTGGGCCCCTATCCGGTGCCGGCCCTGAGCGATGATATTCCGGCTGAGCTGGCCAACCTGATCATGGAGTGTTTACACAAACAGCCCGGTAAAAGACCGAGTGCCGCCAGAGTTGTCCGGGGTTTGTCACAATTACTGGCCGTCGACCAGGAAGTCGAGGCAGTCGACGAGAGTCCCTTCCGCGGTTTGCTGTCTTTCGATGAGCGGCATAGACACTTCTTTTTTGGGCGTGACTCGGAAATCGCGTCTTTTGTCGAAAGGCTTCGCCAGCAACCGGTTCTGCTGGTTGTGGGGCCGTCCGGGGCCGGCAAAAGTTCCTTTGTGCAAGCTGGAGTGATTCCGCGCCTGAGAGAGCGCGGACCGCTGATCGTCTTGCAGATCCGTCCCGGAACCGATCCTTTCTTAGTGTTGGCCAGTCGGATTGTTTCGGCCAGGCGGCAGGCGGTCAAGACCACCAGCTCCGGTCCCTTCGGGTCCGGGCAGCCCGACAATCAAGGCCAGACAGGTATCGAGGACGCCATCGGCGAGGCCGAACGCCTGACTCAGCAGTTGCGCGACTCGCCGCATTTATTGAACCTGGTGCTGCATAGATTAGCCGAACAGAGGCAAGGCAACGTTGTCTTGTTTGTCGATCAGCTCGAAGAGCTCTATACCCTGGTGCCTGACGCGGCAACCCGGCGATTGTTCATGCAGGCTATTTGTACTGCGGCTGATGATCCCGAGATGCCGGTCCGAGTGATTTTCACCGTTCGTGAAGAGTTTCTCAGTCGCTTAGCCGAAGGTGTTGGAGTTAGAGAAGTGCTCAGCCAGATTGCCGTGCTGCGCTCACCGGATAAGGGTTCGCTCAGAGAGATCCTTTCGCGACCGGTTGAGGGAGTCGGTTTCAGCTATGAAGATCAGAGCATGGTTGATGAAATGGTGTCAGATGTCGAGGGCGAAGTGTCGCCTTTGCCGCTATTGCAGTTTGCCGGCCGGACACTTTGGGACCGACGCGACAACGAACAGCGCGCGCTCAAACGTTCGGTTTACAAGTCAATGGGTGGAGTGGCCGGGGCCCTGGCTCAGCACGCTGACGGCGTTCTGGCGGGGATGTCAGCCGGGGAACTGGCCCTGGCCCGCAGCCTGCTGTTGCGCCTGGTGACCGGTGAAGGGACCAGGCAAGTATTGCCGCGCTCGCGTTTGGTCGAAGGGCTCGAGCGGCGAGCCGAGGATGTCTTGAAGCGCTTGACTCTGGCCCGGCTGATTACGACCAAACAATCTGAAATAGAAGAAGAGGCCGAACTCGAATTGGTGCACGAGTCGCTGATTGCCACCTGGGGTCGCCTGGCCAGATGGATTGATGAGAGTCGTGAAGAAATAGTGTTTCTTGCCGAAGTCACCCAGGCAGCCCAACTGTGGGAAAAGCGCGGTCGCCGGGCCGAGGAAGTCTGGCGGGGCGACGCCTTGCGAGAAGCGCGCCGGGCAGTCGAACATTGCACTACCGATGTGCCTTCACAAATAAAGCGTTTCTTAGAAGCCGGTCATAGAAAAGAACATAGCCAACGTTTGCGCAGACGGGGAGTTGTGGTTGTGGCTTTCATGGCCTTGATTGTCCTGGCCTTGATCTTTATGGCCAAAGAACGCGAGACCGGCCGCCAAAAAGAAGTTGCCGAACACGAGCGGGCCGTGGCCCAGCGTGAGGGAGCCACGACTGCCCTGCAGCAAGGTGACGTTTTAGAGGCTCGAGCGAAGTTGCGGGCTTCCATGGAGGCCCTGGATTCCGTTTCCGGGCGGGCGCTCTGGGCCCGGCTGAAAAAGACCCCGTTGATCTGGAAAAAAGAATTACCCGAAGTTATTCAAAAAATAGCCTTAGCGCCCGATGGGAAAACCATTGCAGTAGCTATTTTCGGAGGTTGGATCGTTTTGCTGGATACTGCGACCGCGACGACTCACATGTTTCGGGCCTATAAAGAAGGATACGTGCAACCCTATTTTTCTCCGGACGGCGAGACTCTGGCCTTCAGTACCGAGATTGGCCAGATTGGTTTGTGGAACTTGGAAACACACAAGCTGCGCACTCTGGCCGCGCATTCCAAGCCGATCATCCGGCTGGCCTATAGTCCCGACGGTCGCTACCTGGCTAGTGCCGGAGAAGACAAGACGGTTCGCCTGTGGGATGTACAAAGCGGCGCCGAACGCAAGCTAGGCGGTAAGTCTGAGTCTATGACCTATGTTCTTGCCTTCGATCCACAGGGCAAATACCTGGCCGCCGCCGGCGAAGGCAAGCAGATACGATTGTGGGACCTGAAAAGCCCCGATCAAGCGAAGACTTTTGAATTCGAGACAGAGTATATTCACAGACTGTTCTTTGGTCCGCAGGGCAAGCAACTTTTTTCGGTCGGCAAGGCTTCAACGCATATTTGGGACATAGCTTCGAAAACCTCACGACAGTTGCCGGCCCATAAGATTCCGGCCTTTAGCTCTGACGGGCGCTTGTTGGTGCGCCGCGCTGAAGACGGATCTCTCTTTGTCTGGGATGTCGAAAAAGAGACAGTTCATGCAACCCTCGAAGAATCACGTGAAAAGATCTACCAGGCGGAATTTTCAAAAGACAAAAAATTGGTAGTTGCTGCGGGAGCCGACAATATAACTCGGGTCTGGCAAATTCCAAGTGGCCAAAAATGGATGCAGTTCGGTGGCCAAAACAACAAGGGCACCGCTCTGCTGTTCACTCCGGACGGACGGCACCTGGTTACCGGAGGTTGGGAAAAAACTGTCAGGTTCTGGGACCTCTCCAGCCAGACAAGCCAGCCGGTAAAGCGCGGTCCCGGCGATCAAGTCATCGGAATTGATTACAGTCCTGACGGTACACGCCTGGCGGTATCCGGGTTCGACCGGGTCGTACGCATTTGGGACAGTGCCAGCGGCAAAGAGTTGGCTGCCTTCGAAGGGCATACTGCAACTGTCTGGAACCTTGACTACAGCCCCGACGGCAGCCAGGTGGCCACGGCCGCGCATGATAAAACCGTTCGAATCTGGGACGTGAAGAATTTTTCGTCCAGCGGCCACAAGGTGCTCAAGGGTCACGAGGGGATGGTCTATGATGTGTGCTATAGCCCGGACGGCAAGCTGCTGGCCTCGGCTGGCATGGACGGAACAATTCGCCTATGGGACCCGAAAAGCGGGCAACAGAAAAGAGTCA
>JAFDKH010000330.1 GCA_019307065.1 Deltaproteobacteria bacterium | reverse complement strand
TGAAGTGACCACTACGGCCGAGGCACCGTCGGAAATCTTTGAGCTGTTGCCTGCAGTCACCCGCCCGTCCGGTTTGAAGGCCGGGCGCAGATTGGCCAGAGCCTCTAGGGAAGTTTCGCGAGGCGGCTCATCTTCGTCGAAGATCTTCGGTTCACCCTTGCGCTGGGGCACTGGAACTCCGACAATTTCTTCTTTGAAGTTGCCTGCCTGCTGAGCGGCCAGGGCTTTGGCGTAGGAAGATGCTGCGAAGCGATCCATGTCCTCGCGGCTAACCTCGAACTTGTCGGCAATCAGCTCGGCCGTGAAACCCATGTGGAAATTGTTGAGCTGGTCCCATAACCCATCGTGAACCATGCCGTCGATTACTTCGGCCGAGCCCATGCGGTAACCGGACCGAGCGCGTGGCAGCAGATAGGGGCACTGGTTCATGTTTTCCATACCCCCGGCCACGACTATCTCGGCATCGCCGCAGGCAATGGCCTGGGCCGCTAGCATAATTGCCTTGAGGCCTGACCCGCAGACCTTATTGATCGTCAGACATTCGATCGAGTCGGGCAGATCTGAGATAAAACAGGCCTGGCGGGCGGGATTCTGACCTAGCCCATGCGGCAGTACGCAACCCATGATCAACTCGTTGACCTGAGCGGGATCGACCTGCGCTCTTCGGATTGCCTCGTTGATCGCAATCGCCCCAAGCTTAGTTGCAGCTATTTTTTTCAAGCTACCGTTGAAATCACCTACGGGCGTTCGACAGGCGCCGATGATTACAGCTTCTTGCATGGTTTTCCTCCTGGTTTTCTCGAGGTCATCGCTAGGGAAGCGAAGATAACATCAGGCTCATAAAGCGACAAGGGTGATTTTCTACTTGATTCCAGGCCGGAGCGTCGGAGATGATCGGTTTAGTTTACAGCCAGGAAGGGAAGACAATGGGCACAGACAGCGTTGGGATAGCGGGAGTGGGAAGTTATTTGCCTGAGACAGTCGTTGACGCCTGGGAAGCGGTCAAGGAATCCGGAATCAGTAAAGAGAAGTTTTCACGGATCGGTGCAGCCAAACTGCACCTGGCGGCTGAAGGTGAGATGCCCTCGAGCATGGCCGTGGCGGCATCGCGCCGGGCACTCGATGATGCCGGGCTGACCCCCGACGACGTTGATCTTATCATCTACACCGGGTCGGTTAAGGACCACTCGCGCTGGCAGGCTTCCAACAAGGTTCAGGCCGACCTCGAGGCCTTCAATAGTTACGTTTTCGATTTGTACCAGGGCAGCAGCGGTCAAAACATGGCATTGTCTGTGGGTTGTTCGATGATCTTAGATGATCCCGATCTCGATACTGTCTTGATTGCGGCCGGCGAACGCTGGGATACGACTCTTGAGCGCCCGATCCTGGGGCACTCTTTTATTTTTGGAGATGGCGGTTCTGCGGCAGTCTTGCGACGACGGCATTCGGATCTTGTCCTGTTGGCCTGGGCCCATACAACCCGAGGAAAGCATCACGCCGCCTTTTGTGTGCCCGATGTCGGGGCCGGCACAAAATTGACTCCTGAGGTTTTCGCCCGCGGTGGACATCTGTTCCAGTTTTGCAGCCCAAAAAACAGATCACCCGACGAAATCAAAGCTTTTGTTGAAGAGTTCAATCAGATTGGCAAGCAAACCTTCGAACTTGCCGCCCGGCGAGCGCATGTCGCAATAAACGACATTGATTTTGTTGTGATGCTCAACTCTTCGGCGCATCACAACCGTTACTTTTTAACCGAGTTGGGTTTCAGCGAAGAACAATCAACCCTGGACTATATTGCCGAGACGGGACTTTTGGGAACCGGAGATATCTTTTACAATCTACAAAAGGCCCTGAGCACTAGTCGAGTAAAAAAAGGGGATCTGGTGGCATTTTACACGGTTGGAGGAGGCTATAGCTGGACAGTCACTCTAGTGCGTGCTTGAGATCTGCAAGGTAGTGTGATTTTGTATCTTGTGAACACGTTATTCTAGGGAGCAGGCTGGATGAGTAAGCAATACAGTCTGGGAAAATACCAGTTAATAAAACGCATTGCGATTGGCGGTATGTCGGAGATCTTTCTGGCCTCGCAGGGCGGTCTGGATGGATTCGATCGGGCCGTGATTGTCAAGTGCATCCGCGAAGATCTCGACTCCGAACATGAAGTCAAAGAGATGTTTCTTGATGAAGCTCGTATTGCCGCCTGTCTTAAACACCCTAATATTGTCCACCTGTATGACGTTGGCCGCGATAAAGGCAGTGCCTACCTGGCCATGGAATATATCTTTGGCCGCGATTTGATGGCGATTTCCGAGCGGGTCAGGACGCTCGGTCAAAAATTGCCGATTCAATTTATCGTAAAGGTTATGTGCGATGCCCTGGCCGGGCTGAACTATGCCCATCAGGTTGCCGAATTCGAGGACAAGCCTCTGAACGTTATCCATCGCGATGTTAGCCCCCAGAATATCCTGGTTTCATTCGACGGTATTACCAAAGTTTTGGATTTCGGAATTGCCAAAGCGACGGCCCGCCTGTCCGAGACCAGAGTCGGGATTCTCAAGGGCAAGTACGCCTACATGTCGCCTGAACAAGTCCGCGGCAAGAAACTGGATCATCGTTCCGATCAGTTTTCATTGGCGATTGTTTTCTACGAGATAATCACCGGGACTCGACTGTTTCAACGCGAGACTGATTATAGCACGATGGAGGCAGTCGATCTCTGCGAAGTGCCCCCGATTAGGGTACTGCGCAAAGATGTTCCGCGGAGGCTTATGCGTGTCTTGCGTAAAGCGATGCGCCGCAAACCCAAGCGACGGTTTTCATCGTCCAAAGAAATGGAACGGGCCCTGCATCGCCTACTCAAGGGCAGTGGCGTAGAACAAAGCGAGCAGGTGTCCACGTATATGCGCAAATTGTTTGCCGATGAGTTGAAAGCCAGAGATCAGGCGATTGACGATGCTAACGCTGATGAACGAGAACTGCTTATGTCGACCGGTTTTGAAATGGTCGCCCCAAAAGACACCCAAATTGGCAACGCAACCGAACCGCCCCTGGCCAGAAAAATATACGGCGAGATCCTGGCGCAAAGGGAAGCAGTCAAGACCAAGGTCCGCTCAAAACCGACCGATATAATAAAGCAGACGGATTTATCAGAAGTTGAGACAGATCCAAGCGGTGGGGCCGATCGCCAAACCACGCTGGTCAACAAGAAATCCGGCAAACTGACCGATGATTGGCGGTTTTTGATGCTGGTGTTCCTGGGTGTCGCGGTAATCGCCTTGTTTATCATGACAGTCTTTGGTAAAGACGAGGTGGTCCCGCCCCCGACTAAGCCAAGTTTGGGTACGCCTCAGAAAATGAAAACTACCGCCCGCCCGGGACTGGATGGATTTTTGTCGGTATCGGTTGGACACACTGTCCGGGTCAAAGTTGACGGTAAAGATCTTGGCCTGGGTGCTTTTGGCATGCACCCGCTCGAGAGGGGACCCCACAAGATCGAGTTGACAACCTCCCGGGGAGAAAGTCGCGCCTGGACAGTGCAGATTAAAGCCGACAAAGAATATATTCTCGGCCCGGCCGACTATCAATAGTTAGATAGCGATTCAGGGGGACACGGAAACCCGCCGGCGGGCGATGATGCGCTGGTTGCCGTCCGAGTCAGTGGCCCGGATTTCGAGTAGGTGCTGGCACTCGCTCAGCCCGGAGGTGTCCAGGCTGCCCGAAAAGCCTACATTGGGGCAGCCGGGATAGGCCGGCCAGACCAGACACACGTCCGAGCGCGAACCGCCAACGCTCAGGGTCGCGGCCGGGACTCCGTCCACCAGCACCTCCATGGAACTGACCGCCTTGTTGTCCAGGGCCCAGCCGCGCACGGTCACCACTCCGTTCAAGACCGCGTCCGGGGCCGGCTCGTCCAGCCAGCCGAAAGGCGCAAGGCTTGTGTCGAGCCACGCGGCCCGGTCGGCGATGGTGGCCTGGCTGCCGACGATCAGGTAGGCGCGCGCGTTGACCGTTCCGTAGGGCGGGAGGCCGAAGGGGAAGATCGGCCGGAAGTTGTTGAAGGGCAGGCTCCGTTTCTGCCAGCCCTGCATGGCAGTCAGGCGGTTTTCGCTGTACATGCCGACCCCGTAATCAAGGTCATCGTTCTGCAGGGTGGCCCAGCCTCCCGGGGAATCGAAGTTCTCGTAGAAGAAACCGTCATTGCCCGGAGTGTCGATGGCGATCTCGGTGCCTTCCGAGTTGA
>JAFDKH010000329.1 GCA_019307065.1 Deltaproteobacteria bacterium | reverse complement strand
AATCTTGCTATTGGGACAAGAAGCTGACCGTCAACCTGACTCTCTTCCAGATGGATATCCACAATCAGCAACTGATACAGTACCCGCCGGCCGCAGCCGGTTTCTTTTTCAAGAATATAGGTTCGGCCCGTAACTGGGGGCTCGAAGTCGAGATCTTCGCGCGCCCGCTTCGAGGTCTCGAAATTTTGGCAGGTTTCGGGTTAGTCGAATCCAGCTATATTACGGCCTACGACGAAGCCAGCGGCACAAACTACGCCGGCAACCGCATTCCCTTCGCACCTCGCTTCACATACAACCTGGCTGCCCAATATCGCCTGCTCCTGGGCTCCAACTTTTCACTGTTCGCCCGCATTGAGCTCAATGGGGTGGGTTCTACAAGTTGGGACGTGGCCAATTCGGTCAGCTCCGGCTCTTATCACCTGCTCAACGCTCGAGTAGGGATTGAATCAAAGCATGTCGATATTCATTTCTTTGCCAGAAACTTATTGGATAAGGTCTACGAATCCGCTGTTTTCGTTTTTCCCGGAGCAGATCCTCTTGCAGTTCCGGGAACCCCCATGTATTTTGGGGCCATGTGCACATTTTGGATCTAAGAGAAGTCTAAAATGGAACACCCTGCCTGCTACCAGCATGAACGAACAGAAGCAATCGACACTTGCTATCAATGCACCAAGCCAATTTGCAGTATTTGCTCGACCTTCGTGGCCACTCGGGTTTACTGTCCGGCCTGCGCCAAGAAAGCTCGTAGCCGGCGCTTTACCTCCCGGGCGATAATTTGCGTATTGTTGTTAGCCGGCCTGGGAGCGTTAATCTTTTACTTTGTCACTAAAGTCCCTCCCTTCGATTACGGCAAGCACACTAAAGAAATCAAGCGACTTACAAGCCTGATCGAAAAGGAACCCTGCGACCGCGAAAAAATAGTCTCGCTGGCCGATCTGATGCTAACCGCCGGTGATCATCGAAGGGCCATCAAGACTTGCGAGAAATTTTTCGAAGCGTGTGGCGAGCATTTGCGGCTGCGCTGGATAACTTATGGCTCATACAAACGGCTGAGTGAGTACCCGGCCGCCATTCGTGAAGTGTCTAAACTCATCGAGAATTCACCTGACGACAAGGACTACTGGTGGTGGCGCGGTATTGTTTATGAACGCTCAGGCGAACTTGAAAAGGCCGCCTTCGACTATCAACAAGCGATTGCCATCGAACCCCGCCTGGACAGCATTCCCTTCAACTTAGCTTCCGTATATGAACGTTTGAAGCGACCGTGTGAAGCGTTGTTCCCGATTGAGCAATACATCCACTATCATCCTGATGATCGGCTGGATCATAAAATCCAGAGACAACTCGCGCGCCTGAGAGAAATTGGCAAGTGCGACAGCCTGGCCGGCGATGGGCGGGCCGAGATAAAATTCTCACCGGAAGCTTCAGTCATAATGACACGCGTTAAAATCAACGGCAAATTCGGCAACTTCATCCTGGACACCGGCGCGAGTTACGTAACTCTGTCGGCAAAGTTTGCCGAGAGTCTCGGCATCAGGGTCAAAGACAGCGCCAAGATCCTGGTGCAAACCGCCGGTGGAATCCAGACCGCTCATCTAACCACGATTGACACCTGTGAGCTGCAGGGGTTGACTTCGCAAAGACTCCCGGCTGTAATAATCGACGGAATGCCCGACAACGTGCAAGGGTTATTGGGTCTCAGTTTTCTGGCGCGCTACACAACCAAGATTGATCGGGAGGCCGGCCTGGTCGAAATTAGCTCACCCAAGAGGTAGAAACATTGTTTCAAAAAATACAATTGGTGTTCAAATGCCTGGTGTTTGTTTGCATGTTCTTTATGGCACCAATCGCCAGCAGCCAGGATGAAAGCGGCCTCGAAGATGAATTTGCCCTACTTGAAGAGGAACTGGCTGCCGACGAAGTAGAATCCGCCAGTAAGCACCGCCAGTCAATCTTTTGGAGCCCATCGGCGATTACCGTGCTGCAGCGCGAGGATATTCGATCTTCGGGAGCCGTCACGATTGCCGACTTGCTGCGGCGGGTCCCCGGATTCGATATCTACGAAATGAAGCCTTCCTTTCCTCTGGTGGGAGCCAGGGCCTTGACCGAACCCTCCAACAACCTGGTGCTTGTACTGGTAGACGGCCGCGAAGCGCTGATGGAGTTGATCGGATTTCCGATCTGGGTGGGTTTGACTATCGACCTCGAGGACATCGAGCGGATCGAGATCATCCGCGGCCCCGGCTCGACCCTTTTCGGGGCCAACGCCTTCGCTGCGGTAATCAACATTACTACAATGACCGAACGGCCGGCTTCGACCAGAGAGATACTCATAACCGGCGGAGAGGTCGGCTACCACAACCTCTATGGCCGGGTTCAAAACGCCTGGACACTGACTGAGGGCACCTTGTCTTTCGGCGCCTCTATCGGCAACTACGCACGACTGAGCCCCTCAGACAAAAATGCCGTTGAAATGCTTTCGCAAAAGATCCGTTCACATGGTTACTTGCGCTATCAGCTTGGCAACGACCTGGATGTGTCCCTCCACGGCGGCGTCATGACCGGAGATGGGTACATGTACCTGGTTTTTGGTGATTTCATCGATCAGAACGTTCTCAACCACTATATCACCGTCAAGACGGAGATCGGTCTGAGTGATAACCTGCGCCTCAAGGCCCAAGTTTATCACATCCGTTTCTCTGGCGATTTCCATTATCGCTCGACTTTGAGGGCTTTCGGTCAGTGGCTGGCTAACATCCCCGATTTTTTCGTGACTTCCGACACTGTCGACACGCAGTTGCAGGTTGATTGGCGTGCCAGCGACTGGCTGCATCTTGTCGGCGGAATGAACTTTCGCTACAACACGATGGACTCAGAAACGATCACTTCCAGGAATCTCACCGAAATGCGCGGCGCAGGCTTTCTGCAGGCCCAATTGCAACCCTGGGACATACTCCAGCTAACCGCTGGATTACGGGTAGACTTGAACGACCGCACCGATCCGGCCTTCAGCCCGCGCGTTGCGCTGGTTCTAAGGCCAACGACTGAACAGGCTGTGCGGCTAAGCTACGGCCTGGCCTTCAGAAAACCTGCCTTCATCGAAAATCAGATGCACATGAAGATAGATGAGTACGCCTTCGATGCGATTGTCAATAAAATTGCGTCCGCGATCGGCAATGAGAACCTGGTCAACGAACAAGTTCACTCGATCGAAGTCGGCTGGCGGGCACATTTTATGGATGATCGGCTGAAGGTCTCGGTTGAATCTTTCTTCAACCTTTACCAAAACATGATCTATTTCAAACGCCAGATGGCCCTGGACAGCTTTGGCGCTCCCAACATACCTGATTCCGACTACCAGTTTGAAAACGCCGACGGGAATGTGTACGCAGCCGGCGGGGAGGCCGAACTCAGCTGGAGCCTATCCGACAGATGGCGCTTGTGGGGTAACATCGGCTTGCGCTGGGTGACCGACGATGACTTTGTGCGTCTCGAGTCCGAACCAATCTTGAGGACCAACCTGGGAGGTCGCTGGAATTCCGTTTGGGGAATTTACATAGATCTGGCCCTGCATTACGTTTCGTCCTACAACATGCCGATGGTCCTACCTGATAAAACCTTCGAAGAAACCACTGATATCGGCCTCGGCAATCGCTGGCTACTGATTGGGCGGGTTGGCTACCGGATCATTCAGGATCAGACCAGCCAGCTCGAGCTGGGTTTCACCGCCCGGGCCCCGCTCGGAGCACCCTTCAGGGAATACCCCGGACTGGAGATCGAACCCAGCTCTCGCAGCACCAGCAGCGCCGACTGGGCCGGTGAAAAGCTTGTGCGCTGGATCTCATTCTATCTCAGGGGCGCATTCTAAAAGCGAAGGAGATTATGAATGCGTTTCGAGATTCTGAAATCGGCGCTATTGGTTCTACTGCTAGGTTTGTCCGGTTTCTTGGCTACAAATTGCAGTTCATCGCATACCCCCGAAGAAGACGGACAGGACGGCGGCGATGCCGATGCCGGTTCAGCTGAAGATGCCGGAGATCTACAAATTGCAGTTCATCGCATACCCCCGAAGAAGACGGACAGGACGGCGGCGATGCCGATGCCGGTTCAGCTGAAGATGCCGGAGATCTTGGTGATGACGGCGGTATTCAGCCGGCCGATGACGGCGGTATTCATCCGGCCGACGACGGCGGTATTCATCCGGCCGATGACGGTGGTATTCAGCCGGCCGATGATGGCGGTTTGGCAGGCGACGACGGCGGCTTAACCGGCGACGATGGCGGTTTGGCAGGCGACGACGGGGGCATCGGGCCGGTCGAAGACTATCCGCCTTTCTGTGCCCGGGTAAGTACCCAGACAATCAATCCCCGCTACGCCTTTACCGGCGACACGCGTCTGGTCGAA
>JAFDKH010000328.1 GCA_019307065.1 Deltaproteobacteria bacterium | reverse complement strand
CGGATTCGTAAATTGCTGTCCGTCCAGCCAGAGCCATCGTCGCCGTTACCGACAATCAAGTTATAAGTCAGGATGCACTCGGTCGTCCCCGGGGCAATCTCGCAGTTGTCGCCGGTGTAGCCGTCGATACAGCTGCAAATGTAGACGCCCGGCCCGTTCATCGCACACGAGCCGCCGTTCATGCACGGACTGGGATCACACAGGTCGATCAGCTGATCACACAAAGGACCCTCCCAGCCGGGCGCGCTAGCACAGTCACAAGTGAAACTATCAATCCCGTCAATACAAGTCCCGCCGTTGGCACAAGGCTCGGGCGTGCAATCGTCTATGTTCTGGTCGCAGAGTGGGCCTTCCCAGCCGTCATCACACTCGCAGCTGAATTCACCGGTACCCGGATCACCTTCGACACAGTTTCCATGATCGCAAGGGTCGCTCGCGCAGTCGGGAATATCATCGGCGCATAAGGCACCTTGCCAACCGGGCGCCGTCGCGCAGTCGCAAGTGAAGCTGTCCACACCATCGATACAAGTCCCGTTATTGGCGCACGGGTTGGGGTCACAATCGTCGATATTCGAATCGCAGTTGTCTCCCTCCCAGCCATCATCACAGGTACACTCATATTCCCCCGGCCCGGTGTCTGTACAAGTGCCGTTTACACAAGGATTATCGCTGCAGTCTATTACTTCGATTTCGCAATTGTCTCCAGTGTAGCCCGTCAGGCAAGAACAAGTGTACGAGTCGACTCCGTCATTGCAGGTCCCGCCGTTTTGGCAAGGATTGGGGTCACAATCATCGATATTGGTTTCACAGTTGGTGCCTTGGTAGCCATCGGCACAGGTACAGCTATACTCGCCGGGGTCGCCCATTTCGCAACTGCCGCCATTTAGACAAGGATTCGGGTCGCACAAGTCGGTTACCTCGTCGCAGTTAGCACCCTGCCAACCGGCATCGCAGTCGCAGGTGTACTGGCCGGTCCCCGGGTCGCCTTCGCTACATTCGCCGTTGACACACGGGTCGGCGGCGCAGTCGAGAATGTCCTCGTCGCACAAGGTCCCTTGCCAGCCGGTCGCCGTAGCACAGTCGCAAGTGAAGCTGCCCAGACCGTCGACACAAGTTCCATTGTTGGCACACGGGTTGGGCGTGCAGTCGTCGATATTCGAATCGCAGTTGTCGCCTTCCCAACCGCTATCGCAGGTACACTCATAAGCTCCCGGCCCGGTGTCCACACATGTGCCGTTTACACAAGGATTGTCGCTGCAGTCGAGCGCTTCGGTTTCGCAATTGGTGCCGGTGTAGCCAGCCAGGCAGGAACATGTGTACGAGTCGACCCCGTCGTTGCAGGTCCCCCCGTTCTGACAAGGATTGGGATCGCAGTCGTCGATGTTGGTTTCGCAGTTGGTACCTTCGTATCCGGCCGCACAAGTGCAGACTATGGCGTTGTCGACAACCGAACAGCTGCCGTTGATACAGGGGTCTGGCGTGCAGGATGCCGCTTCTCCGATACAGAAAGTACTCATGTCGGCGCCTTCAACCAGCACCAGAAAATCGTTGATCGGCGTGACGCAAACGTAGCCATCCCTGACGCAATCACCATCGCTGTCGCAGGCCGCCAGGCACTGACCGAAATCCAAAAAACCCATAAGGACAGCGGCATCCGCTTCGGGCAACATCAGGGCCTCGACCAAAGTAGTGAAGTAGTCGGCGTCCACGTTTTTCAGCGGGAAGAAACAAGTCCCGCCCTGACCGCAGTCGGCATCAGTTGTGCAAGGCGGGACAGTCGTACAATAGCCATCCGGCATCGGCATGCCGACTTCAGCCAGACCGCGGGCCACGGCACTGGCTGAACCGGCCAGTTCGGCCAACGGGTAAAGACCACCAGTCAGGCACTGCGGTGTTCCGGGCCCGGCACACTCGCTGGCGGCAGTGCAAGCCGAACCGACCGGAAGACCGTTATCTGACGAACCGCTCTTGCAAGCTGCCAGGGACAGGGCCAGACATATTGTGATCAATAGAGACAGAAATGGGTTTATGCGTTTCTCGAGCACGGCATTCCTCCAGGTTCATGGTAAAAACGTCAGCAATTTTGCAAGAACCTTGCCGCTGCTTGTCCGGCCTGGACTAGTATGAAATGTGTGGGTATTCTCGAGGAGTCAATGATCTCAAAGGCATACTATTTGTGCGCTTTCGCACGTTTGTTCGGATTCGAACGTGTTATTCAATGTTTCCAGGAACGTGCAGCATCTGCTTTGACGGCCTTCTGTGATTCGTTGGAGTAATAACCGGGCGAGGGCGAGACGGCAGTCGACTCGGCTGCCGCCAGGCCGGTGGGAACATTCATCACGGCCGGTTCGAGACGCGCAACCAGGGCCCAGGACAGACTGACCTGCTCGGGACCCTGGGCAGGTTTTAGCACCAGCCCGCTATCCTTTATTTCGGCATTCAAGCGCGAGCCATTTTTGAGCTGCACCTGCCATTTGTTCTCTTCGCCGTCAAGCTGCACCAGGCTGGAAATCTCCGCCAGATAAGGGCTGAATGAGCCCAACTCGCTGGTGAAATGGATCTGACTGGCGTCGGCCTCGACGAAGAAGTCATCACCCGCGCGGGTCACAACCCGGTAGAGCGGCTTGTCCGACCAGACCGGGTCACCCT
Source organism: Deltaproteobacteria bacterium (assembly GCA_019307065.1). Classification (GTDB taxonomy): domain Bacteria; phylum Myxococcota; class B64-G9; order B64-G9; family B64-G9; genus JAFDKH01. The sequence goes on along the minus strand of JAFDKH010000328.1, from coordinate 1,625 downwards.
TGAAGCGCAGTCGTTTGAGCTTGTCGATCGGCACGTCGATCGAAATGTCCTTATCGCCTATTCGCAAGCTCATTTCGACCGAAGCCTTCTGCCAACCGCCGACAAACTCGCTGCCGTTTTTGAGCCAAAGCCGAACCAGTTTGTCCGATTGCTTCATGTCGTTGCCTTCGAGCGGTCCCAATTCGCCGGCTTCGTCGGTATCGAACTTCAGTATGCCCAACTCGGTCTTGAGAGTGAAAATCGGGGTGGTCAGCTCGCCGACAATAATCTGGCCGTCATTGAGCATGACATGTACATCCGACTGGGCGGCTTGCTGGTTGAGCGCGCCGCAACTGATTACCCCAGTCGCTAAGACACTTAGCCCGATTAGCAAGCCCATTGATTTAACCGCGGTTTTTAATGATTTATTCATGGTCTTTCCTCCCGTTAACTCGTCATAAGACAAATATACGTCTCTAATCGAGGAAAGTGTGTAACCAGTTGGTAACTTTTTGGTCGAGCGGCTGCTAGAAGGCTGTTCCATCCACCCGCGTGCCGGGTGAGAAGATGGCTGATTGCGCCCCATCAGCCTGAGTGTGGGCAGTGAAGTCTCCGGTCAGATCCGGATCGCGGGTAGCCGACTCATCGCTGACGGCTGGAGTGCCGCCCTCGTCACCATAGGCAAACACGGCCACAGTCAGTCCAGCCGCATCGCGCAAGACTACTAAGTCCCCAGCATCGTCAAGATCGAGCCCGTACTGCGTACCCGGATCCTGAGCGTTGGCGGCCAGGTATGTAACTGTATCAGTCGAGTCCGGCGGCTCACCGCCGCCGAAAACAACGACGGCAACCAGAGGATCTGCTTGAACCCCTGCCGCAAATGTATGCCGCGCAAGATGCACGTCCCAATCGGTTTCGGTCAGGGTCCAGCCGCTCAGATCTATTGTTCGATTGCTGACGTTGACCAACTCGACGAACTCGTCTTCGACCCCGTCCCGCGAACCGTCGCCGTTGGGATCACCGTCGGTGTTACCGTCGGTCAGGACTTCATTGAAAACAAAAGTACCGAAGTCGGGGCTCAAATTCGATTCGAGACAGATCCCCTCGCGACAGACCTCGTCTCCGGGACAGTCATCGTCTATGCTGCATTCGGGCTCGAAGGGCTGACAGAAACCCAGCTTACAGACCTGGCCGCTGGGACAATCGAAATCCAGCTGGCAGGGCTGGGGCTGCTGACCATCGCCGGCGTCCCCGTCTAAGGACCCACCATCGTCCCCGGCGTCAGCTTGATCATCAGCGGCATCAAGGCCGCCGTCGTCACCGGTCTGCATCCCGTCGGCATCCGCATCGGCAATGCCGCTATCGTTGTTGCCGCTACTACCGCTACAGCCGGCCAGAAGCAGGCTGCCTAGAGCAACGACAATTGCGATTCTTAACTGGAGATTCATCTCAACTCCTTTTATTTCAAACATACCCATTGTAACAATGCGTCAATTTCGATATTATCGTCTGGTTAATAAACACTTATACCGCATATTACAAGGAATTGTCATGCCACGATCTCGTTTCCTAATTGTCGCCGTTGTTCTGCCACTGATTCTAATCGCCTGCTCGCCGACTGACGAGGCGACGCTCGGCCAACAAAG
>JAFDKH010000138.1 GCA_019307065.1 Deltaproteobacteria bacterium | reverse complement strand
CGCGCCCAGAAAAGACAAATCCGACTGGGACAAATTCGTCGAGACGCTAGTTAGATTCTTCAGGCAAATCGGTGAGGCAATCGATAGCATTTTCGATTAAGCAAAAACCATCCCAGGTTTCTTCTTACGGTCCGACACTGGGAACATCTGCGTACATCAGAGATTCCATGAAATCGGTGTAGTGCCGGATGGCATCAGGATTGTCGAAGATGGCGAAGTGGCCGTCATCGGGATACTGGGCCAGCACAGCGGTCACCGCCTGGCCGGCGGGCCCGCTTGCATTTGAACTAACAGGAGGATCGAGCGGAGTCACTCCGCGCAGCAGCATCGACTCGAATTCACGGGCGACGGGCTTCATCAAGGCGCAGCCCGAAGCGGCCGCCAGGTTTTCAATTTGCTTGGGCATGGTCATGGCATCATGCAGGCCTTCTGAATAAAATAAATGTTTGGCAGCCGAGCCTTGGGGCGGTTCTTGAATGTAGCGGCGGGCATAGTTGAGCTGATCGGCCCGTTCGGCAAAAGTCTGAAACAAATTGACCACCGGGTGATCGAGATCGAACTCGGAATCCTCGAGCATCATAACCATCACCAGGACTCCTCGAATGTCGATCGGATCTTGTCTTTCCAGGATAACAACGTTGAGCCCGCCGCCGGCCGCACTGAGAACGGCACCGATTACATCCGTGGCCGTGCCTAAATAGATCGGCCCCGATATACCTCCCTGGCTGTGGCCCATGTAGGCGATCTTGGAGTTGTCGAAATCAACCTGCTGACCGCTAGCCGATATATTTGCCGGAACCGTCAAGCCCTCGATCATTCTTCGTAGAACCAGCAAGTCGGCGCCGCCCTGGCGGAAATTGTCGCGGAAGGCCTGGATGTTATTAATGTTGAATGTGATTGTGGTCTCATCGCGGCCCCAGGGATTGCGCTCGGCATGCAGCGGTTGATCGATTCCAATCGAGGCGATCTTCTTGCGGGCCAGCAAATCACAGACGTCGGTCGAACTGTTACAGAAAGAAAAGCGCGACCCGCCGGTGCCGTGATGATACATGACCAGCGGCCAACCGGCCTGAGGGGGAGTGTCTTTGGGCACGGCCAGTGTAAAAGCTACTTGTTCGGTTCGTTGAATCAGCGGTGTTCCGTCGCTGTCGAAGACAAACCCCCCACCGCCCTCGAAATCGGGCGGCGTTCCGGCCTGATAGCCGGGCATTTCAAACCAGCCCTCGTAAAGGTAGACATCGGTTCTTTCGGCCAGCTGCTGCCAGTCGCTGACCGTCGGTACCGGCCGGCCGGCTATAAAATCTCGAATCCGATCCATCTCTTCGACAACATTTTGAGTAGTCAAGACAGTCAGGGCGGCCACATCGCCGCGCTCGACCAGGTTCAGCTGCTCGAGTTCGTCATAAGTCGAGTTGAGTAAATCCCACCACCGGCGAACATCAGCATTCTCGGGCGCTTGCTTGTATTTGGTACGTTCGAAATCACTCACCGCCCCTAGAGGGTTACCCGCCTTGCTTTGAACCGCACGAGTCACGACCGCGGCGTAACGAGTATTCGAGCGTAGCGGAAAGCCCAAGACCGGGCGCAACACCAAAGTATTTTGCTCAGTAAATTGCCGCTCGGACTCCAAGAAACGCACCGCTAAAGGGATCTTGTGACCACGGTCGGGACCGTCGGACAGGTCGACTAGAAAAACCGCCGCTGATTCCGAAATGCTCTGGGCCGGATCCGGCAACGAATCGGGATCGAGGGCACCGTCAAAAGCGAAATAGATGGCCGAGTTGGTGCCGAATCCGCGGGTGGTTTCCTCGACCGTAACCAGCCATTCGGCCAACAATGAGCTCTGACTCGGGTTGGGAAATCCCATCAGATCGATCGTCCCTGTCCCGGTCCGGCGCAGATCTGCCGGCCAGGGTCTCTCAAAAAATTCGGCTTGTTGATCGGTAACCTTGAACTCCAGGGCGACCCCCGACAAGGAACAACTCTGACTCTCCGGACAGCTGCCGGAATAAGGATCTGACGGGTTTGATCCGTCGCAAGCGCAGCTTTGCAACCCGCTTACCCCCAACCAGCTAATCCCAACAACAAGCAGCAAACGCTTCATCGGGTTTCCTCCAATGAACGGGCCGGTACATCCTTGAGCATCCGTTCGAGGTCGGGTTCGTCCATTCCAAGATGCCAATTGACCAGATGATCGATGACGGCATCCAGCCAAGCGGACCGACTGCTGACTTTTTCATCTTCGCGAACATACGCCACTTGCGCTATCAACATCGCAACTGCCCGATCATCGCGGCTAGGCGCCCCCCAGCCGGCCGTGATCTGCCTGACTGTGCCCAGGACACTCGAATTGCTTTGTTTTATTAAATCGACCGACTGTTTTATGAAGGCATCGAGTCGTTCGGCTTGAAAACTGTGTATCAATTTGGGCAAAGGCAGACTGCGAATCTCATACAAGTTGATGTTGTTGTTGGAGCTGGTCAGTCGAAAGCGCCATTCGAGCGGGGTCGAGTTCAACAGACCAAGCAGATAGCCCTTCAGGTGTTCTTGATCCAATTCAGCCCGGTTTCTTGGCGCCCAATAATTGAGGGAGTTTCCCAGATAGACACCTTTTGGCACCATGGCCGCCACCAACCGGCGGCCGGCTTCCATATTGACTATGCCGGTTTGAACTACCCGCGATGATTTGACGTCTTGCGACCAGCGGCCTCCGCCGCGGGCCTGGCTGAAGCCCGGCAGATCTAGCCAGCGTTCCTGGCATTCTGAGGTGCCGCATTCGGCCCTGAAGGGCGACAAGTGCGCGCCACGCATCAATAAAGTTTTACTCGGTGCGCTTCTCATGAAGTGTCGATACATGGTTTGGTCGACTTCACCAACTCGCCCTTCGGCAAGATCTCCGAGACAAGCCGAGTTGGCCTTGCGCAGTTTTGCCGCCAGGCCGAATGACCCGGCGGCCAGGACCGGGATGGGAACCAACTGTTCATCCAGAGAGGCCAGTTCGTCGACGCTGACACGGTAATCTGGTGACTTGGCGGCCCCATCCGCAATTACAACGCTGGCCGGTGAGTGCGCTTGCTTGGTTGCCTGTAGCAAGACGATCGACTGGCCCACCTCTTCGAACACCTTTGAACTCTCGGGATAGATCTCAACTCGCTTGACCCAACCGGAACGCAACATATAAGCCCTAAGCGGGGCCGCCGTACGATCCATCATGAAACTAAAAGGCAAGACGAAAGCCAACCGGCCTCCGGGCTTGAGAACTTCCAAGGAACGTTCGAGAAATAAACGATAGGTATTCAGATTGCCGTGCAGCGCTAGATCGTAACCGCTTTTACGGATTCGCTCGACATATTGCTTGAGACCCCGCCGCTTGGCAAAACCCTTGAGGACTTCGAAAGGCGGATTGGCTACAATTACATCGAAGCCATTGCCATTTTCAAAAAGCTCCTCGCCGAAAACCTTTTCCCAGCGCAAAACTCCCTTGGCCGGTCGTCCGCCCCTGAGCGGTCCGCCGATAGCATCACCACTGTGGATGACATCTTCCAATCCAACGAACGGTCCCAAAGAAGGATCGGCCTCCAACCAGAAACTCGTTTTTGCCAAAGCCACGGCAATCGGATCGATATCAACTCCTTTAAAAACCCTTGGCACCAGTTGCCTGACGACCTGAGCTTTACGTTCGGATTCTACCCTGAAACCGGTCAGAATATTCTTCAAGCAAGCCTGCAACAACCGGCCGCTGCCGCAAGCCGGGTCTAGAATATGAAGATCGAAATCGTCGATCTGCGCTGACAGCTGAGCAGACAATGAACCTAGAGCCAAACTACCAAGACGATCCGCCATCCAATCGGGAGTATAAAAAAGCCCCGAACGCCGCCGTCGGGAACGTCCGCGAGTCAGGCTGAGTTTTTTATTTGTTTTTGATTTACCTTTTCTGGCCAACCCGACTTCCTGCAATTCCTGGTAAACCTGTCCGGGATCGGCGGTATGTTCAGGCAGCTCAACAAGGGTAAGCACCCGTTTCGGGTTGATAGATTTCTTGGGGTTCAGATCAGCGCCTAGCAGCGGGCAGGCGCTTGCTTGGGTGTACTCCCACAGTGTTTTGATGCCCTGTAAGTCGCCTGGCCCTGGCAGTTTATTTGCGGATGGGTCGAGCAGACTGAGTTTTTGAAATAGGACTTTCCTCAGCGTGGCCAGGACGGCAGTCGTGTAGAGTACCTCGACATCGACAAAGTTCTTTTCTTCGTCCAACCGGCGAGCCGTTTGCAGAAAAGCCTGTTCTGTTGGAGACCATCGCGGGTTGTCTTTATTCATCAGTTTTTGCTGTCTCCCAACTTCGCCTCAGTTTTTTGCTGCTGTTTTTGCCTAACTTGACCCTTGACCAGGATCTCAAAGCGGCCATGGCCGCGTGAAATAATTCGGGCACTACCAATCTTTAACCGTCGAACCTTCTCGCGTGCATCTCGGGATCGCCGGTCAAACCACTCGGAAAGATTCATTTGCTGATCTACCTGACCCAGATCAACGTTGATTACCTTGCATAAATCGTCGACTTCTACTTTTCCTTGAACCGCGTAACGACCGGGACTGTTTTCACGGATCAGGTCTCCCTCTTCGTCGTCGTATTCATCTTGAATTTCACCAACGATCTCCTCGAGAATATCTTCCATGGTCACTATTCCAATGACTTTCCCGGACTCGTCTTCGACGGCCGCCATGTGTGATCGTTGAATCTGCATATCCCTGAGCAGCTCATCGGCTTCCAGTTCGGCCCGACAGCGCATTAGCGGGCGTACGTACTTGAGCCAATTCTCCTGAATACCCTCGGCGTGCATCAATAAATCCTTGACCAGAAAAAGGCCGACTAGTTCACTAATTTCATTGCGATATACGGGATAGCGAGTGTTCTCAGTTTCGACGAATGCCCTGATGACCTGGCTATATTCCGCCGATTCGTCAATGGCATCGACTTCATTGAGTGGAATCATAATCTGTTGGACCTGTTTATCTCGTAAAGCGAGAACCTCCCGGGTCATTCTGGTTTCAGAAGGCTCTAGCTCGCCATCGCTGGCCCCTAAGCGTATGGCTGTCATCAGTTCTTGGCGTGACATACGGCGTTCCCGCTGTTGCTTGCCGCCCAGTACCGGCCACAGAATCAAATCGGCGATTCCGGTCGTGACCCAAACAACCGGCCTGAATATCAGCCCAAAAGTTTGAACCAGACCGGCAATCCGTATGGCGAATCTTTCGGGTTTATAGGCCGCCAGAGTCTTGGGGGTAATCTCGGCAAAAATCAACAAGACTAAGGTAATCAGAATAGTAGCATAGACCGGGCCGAGCAGGACTGTCGCCAATGCGGCGGCCATGACGTTAACCAGGTTATTGCCAACCAGGATGATTCCCAGCAGTTCACCGGGATCTTTTATTAGTCTCAGAGCACGTTTTGCGCCACTACTACCTTTTTCGGCCAGGAGATTGAGGCTGACCCGCCCACTGCCAATTAGTGCTGTTTCCGAGCCTGAAAAGAACGCCGATAGGATTACCAGCCCGAAGAGGGCTACTGCAGGCCAAATCCAACTTTCTTCCATCTAATCTGTCTCCCCATACAGTTTTGCCCAGTATGCCATCGGCTGGCTGGAAATGTCACGTTCGTAGCCCTTATTGAGACCTGGGTGCCTACATAAAAACCCAATCGCTTGCATCCTGGTAAACCCTTGCCTATGATCTTCGGCGTGGATGATCCGCGTCGCTATCTTGGGTTGCATACAGTCAGCATGCTACGGGAGCTGATCCGTAAATGGTGGCAAGTCGACATCGGTTTTGCCGACTCAAGCGGCCGTTTGCTCGACGAAGCCTGGGGCCAGGTTCCCGTCTCGGGTAACGATTTCTGCCGGGCCTTGCTGACCGCTGACCAGGGCCGCAAAGTTTGCCTCAAGTGTGTTCGCGAAATCAACGGCCGGCTACGCGGAGTTCGTGCAAGTCCCAAACCGGTCAGCCATATCTGCCACTTGGGACTGGGAATGGTCGCTTGCCCCGTTCACGTTCGCAAACGTTATAGCGGATTCGTATTTGCCTGCGGCTATTCAAATCGTGAACTCAGCCGCACCCGCATAGGACGACTGCGGGGCTCGCTGGCGGATATTCTTGATAAGAAAGTTTCATTGGCCGGCGAGAGGGTTCCGGTTCTTGGGCGCGAGGACGTCGAACGAATGAAGGATCTATTGGAATATGGAGCACGTGAAATGGCCCTGTTCGACAGAGAACTCGCCCGGCTTGAGACCGTGCCCGGTGAGGACACCGAAATCTCATTCAAAGGGATTATCGACCGTTCACCCGCAATGACCCAGGCCGCTAAACTACTAAAAAAAGCAGCCAGCTCGGCTGCGCCGATTCTTCTAATCGGACAGAAGGGAACCGGTAAAAAAGTCCTGGCCCGCGCCATTCACCTGGCTGGTCCCCGACGGCAGGGGCAATTTATCATGTTCGACGGCAGCAGCGATCCAGCAACCGCCGAAGCCAGATTGTTTGGGCAGGTTCGCGGCGGATCGATTGGCAAACTAGGCAGCCTCGAGGCTGCCCGGGGCGGCTCGGTTTATCTTTGCCCAGGCGCCTGGCAAGCGCCTCAAATCCAGATACGACTCCTGCGTCTTCTCCAAGAAAATACTAGCGTGCCTGTCGGCGGAGACAGACCGCTCGAGATCAACGTGCGATTGCTATTCGGCCTGGATGGAGACTTTGATCAGGAAGTAGTCTCCGGTCGGTTGCGCAAAGATCTGGCTGACTGGCTGACACCTAACACAGTCAAAATACCGCCGTTGAAATCGCGGATTGAAGACATCGCCGAACTGATCGACCTGTTCATTCGCCGGCACCTGCCCGAAGGCCGTCCGAAAGTGGATCTGCATCCGGATGCGCTGGCGTTATTACAACGCTACTCGTGGCCCGGCAATGCCAACGAGCTCGAGGATGAAATCCGTTCGCTGCTGAGCTTGTGTCCCAACGGCGAGTCGCTTACGGACGAATTCATATCGTTACGAATTCGCCAGGCCGCCGGACATGGTTCCCAGGCCCTGACCAAAGCCCTTAAAAGCACGCGCGAGCTGAAACAGGCAGTTGAAATCCTGGAAAAGGAACTCATTCATGAAGGGCTAGTCAGGACTCGCTGGAATAAGTCTCTGCTGGCGAGACAACTAGGCATAAGTCGTTCCAACCTGTTGGCCAAGATTGAAAAATACGACCTCGGCAAGTCACGTCTAACGGAGGAATGATTCTTGCGCGGAGGCCAAAGCATCATTGCGATCTGCCTGCTCGGGCAGTTTGTGGCAATTGCCGCTGCGGTTGCCGACCAGCCCGGGCTGAATGGAGTTGTCCGGGATGTCGATCGCGGCACTGAGATCTGGGGTGCCCTGGTAACCCTGAAACCCTCCGGACAAACAACGGTAACCGACAGAACCGGGCGATTCACTTTTGAAGAAATTCGCAAGGGTAGATACAAAATCGAAGTCAGCCTGAGCGGCTACGATCCGGTGACTCTGGATGTAATTTGCCCCCGGACGGAGATCGAGATCTGGCTGATCGCCTCAGGGCAAAACACCGACCATGAAGAAATCATCATTACTTCCAAGCGTGAAAAACGCGCCTCGGCCGGGCGAGCCGAGGTCTCGGTTCACCTGCTTCCCAAAGAAGTCATCCTTGAAAGTGCCGGAGCACTCGAAGATCCAGTCCGCATAGTGGCAACTTTGCCAGGAGTACTGCCGTTGAGCGAGATCACTCCCCTATTCTTTGTACGCGGCGGAGCAGCCTACGAGTCGTTCTTTTACCTAGACGACGCGCTAATCTACAACCCCTTCCAGCTTGGCGGAGCGGCGACTATCTTCAACCCCTCACTAATCGACGATATGAAATTCTATGCCGGCGGGCACGGGGTGGAATACCCGGGTTCATTATCCGGTGTGCTGGATATTCGCTACCGCGATCCCCTCGAAGATGGCTTGCACGGCAACGCCGAGTTGAGTGTTATCAGCACCAATCTGGATCTGGAAGGTCCGACTTTTGGCAACGGCCCAACCTTTATCGTTTCATTTAGGCGTTCCAATTTCGAAGTCCCAATGGCGATTGCCAAGAAGGCCGGCTGGGTCAGTGACAAATTCGCCGCCCCGGCTTTCTGGGACATCTACGCTCAGCTGCATCAACGTCTGGGACGCCAGCATCATCTGACCTTGAGCGGTTTGGTAATCAAGGACGGCGTGGAGCTAATCGAGTTCGAACCCGAAGACGTGGGTGGTTTCGGAGCCGGAACTTTTTTCTACAAGAACCTGACCTATGCCGTGAATCTGCGTTACCGGGGACAATACGGCTCCGACGTCCTGCACACGGCAGTTTTCTCATCGGTTTCCAACCAAATCGACGCCGAGGCAACCGGTGACAATCCGCTGGCAGTCGACAGCCGGATTCACTCGTTTACCCTGCGGTCAGACTGGCTTGTCAAACTCGGCGACCAGAATAGTTTTTTTTTCGGTTTGTTCGGCAACCGAACTCAGGCCGACATTCTGGCCAACAGCCCCGATATCCGCCGGTTTATCATGGGACTTCGAATCGGCGGAGACCTCAACCTCGAGAATCTCGATTTTGATATCTCGTTCCCGTTTTTCATGGCCGGGTTTTATGTAAAAACCAGTTGGGGTTTTCTTTCCGATCGAGTCGTGATCGAACCCGGCCTAAGGGTTTCCTACGCGAAACCTTCATACGAGGTTTTAGTAGAACCCCGCGCAGCAGTCCGTATCCGGCTGGCGACGGGTTTAGAGACACGCCTGGCCGCCGGATTGTACGCCCAGCCGGTTCTCAACCCGCTGGCGGTCGAGCCGGAAATCGGCGCCGCGCGTCTCAGCGCCGAGCGGGCTATTCATTTAATCGGGGGCCTCGATTGGAAACCCAACCAGGAGTGGCGCCTGAGAGTCGAAGGCTTTATCAAATACTACGATCATCTGGTTACCAACACCGACGACGTGGGCGGCTATCTAAGTGGACGAGTCGAACCATTCACGAATGAAGGCACCGGCGGGGCCTACGGCGGCGAGCTCTTCATCGAAAAACAGGGCCGGACTTGGGCCGGCTGGTTGAGCTACAGCTACCTGAAAGCCTGGCGGCACAATCCCAGAATGGAAAACGAATTCGCCAACGCAGCAGACTTGAATCCCGGCCAGGACGTACCCCACACCCTGGCGCTGGTCTTGTTTTACCGACCGACCAGGAACTGGAAATTCTCAACGCGCATAATGGCTCATTCAGGAAGCCGCTACACGCCGCTTGACCCGGACGATCCATACCGAATTGAAACAGACGCCAATGATCAGCAACCGGTCTGGCGAATTAATCCCGATTATTCCCGGCTGAACGGTGTCCGCGCTCCGTTCTATTTCAAGATTGACCTGCGCGGATCATACACTTGGTTTTTTTCGAGCTGGCATCTGGAGGTTTATCTCGAGTTGATGAACGCCCAGTATCGCAAGAACGTAATTCTTTATCGCGCCAACCAGGGCCGCCCGGCCGAAAAACAACCAACTCACGGGCCGGTATTCGAACTGCCGATCATTCCGTTTATTGGAGTACGCGGCGGTTTTTAGTAGCCGGGCCTGGGCGCCGACTAGGAAGCTTCACTTATTCCGGCAGGTTTCCAGAATCTGTTCCTGGAGATCTTCGCAGCAAGTATCCTTGCCGAAATAAATATCCCAGAGCACTTCCTGAAAGGCTTTGCCTGTCATGACCGGGCCCAGGAGCTTTCCGTTTTGCTTCAGCTCGGTACCCTTCGCGGGAGTATAAACGAACTCAATCACATTACCTTCTTTACATTCTTTTTTGAAATACGACTCGAAAGTTTTCCGCTGTTTCTTGAGCTCGGCAGAAGCATTCTTGGGCATATGTTCGGCAAAAGATTCGCCAATCGACGAGGACATTTTCTCGGCCGAAACATCACGATGCATGTTGAGGCGCAAGTACTTCACTTCTTCATCCTTGATGATCGAACGGGTATTGCAGCTACCGTTCTCGGTGTAAGCTCCCATAGTGTAGACATCGAAAAACCATTTTTCGCGCAGGCCGGCTCCAACTAGTTTCAGAGTTTTTCCGGCAATCTGTACGGTGGCAGGGTAATGAGTACCTTCGACGGTCACGGCCAGGGCCGCGATTGGCAGCCAGACCAGGCAAATCAGCAACAGCCACTTTCTCATGATCTTCTCCCAAAAAAAAAATTCTTGGTTGTCGAGCCGTCGGGCGCGCGCTCGTGTGTCGGGCGCGCCGCTTAGTCCTTTTTACTGACTGTCTTGCCTTCAGTAAAACGCCGGGTGGCGTCGGCTTCCCGTTTGGATTTGGTCCCGCGTTCAACCTTGGTAACCTTGGTAGTTTTCTTGCGAGCTGCCTCGTCTCCGACTGCCAACGGCAAATATCTCAGTTCGGTGTCACCAATTTCGATAACATCGCCCGGTTCGAGCTTGCGCTCGGCCACTTTCTCACCGTTGATCAGAGTGCCATTGGTACTACCCATGTCGACCAGCACCCATCCGGTCCCGTCCCAATCCAGGCGGGCATGTACTCGCGAAATACGATCGTCGTCACCCAGGTACAGATCGCATTCGCTGGTCCGCCCGATCTCTTTGATCAAGCCGGTCAGAGCATAACGTTTGCGCCGTTTTTCATCGTACAGTTGGAACATGACTACTCCGTGATTTCTACTTATCGTTTGATATCATATACGAAGCCACCGGTCACTATCAACCCCAAACCACCGCATCTAGTGCCGACCAGATCCAGTGTCCCGGCTAGTTTTTATTGAAAATTTCCAATTCTTTAGCTATGCAGTCTTCAGGAGGATGACAATGAAAAAAACCTGGTTGACTGCCTGTTTGATGCTCGTATTTATGGCCGTTTTTCCAGTCGGCGGCTCAGCAGCCTCTGACTACAGTCGCGGTTCCACCAGCTGGTATATCGGATTCGGCATCGGCGGCGGCAGCGGCTGGGTACATGTCAAAGGACTCGACATCCACCAACAAGGCGGCGGGGCAGCGATGTTCAAAATTGGCGGCGTAATCGGCCCGCACCTGTTGATCGGCTTCGAGGCCTCGGCCTGGGACTACGGAGAAGGCGACGGAATCGTTCAGTTCACTCACAATGATGCCATGTTTACCTGGTTCCCCTGGGCAAATGCCGGCTTCTACGTCAAGGGCGGTGTCGGCCTGGGCTGGACGGTTATCAAGCTCAGCACGATCTGGGGCCGCAGCCGGGCGGGCTTCGATTTGAAAGCCGGGATCGGCTATGAATTCCAGCTGGGCGAGGCCTTCAATTTGGGTGTCGAGGGCGCCTATGGTGCAACCATCTACGAAGACGACAACACCGGCGACGCGGAATTATTGCTGACCTTTTCCTGGTACTAATCGGAAATGTACTCGTAGGCGCACCTTCACTCAAGAATAACTCGGGAGAAATCAGTTCGGCGCCCGGCTGAGCAGTTCTCTACAGCCGGCAAGAACTTGGTCGACTTCGACGCCATCTAAGCAAATCCGCTCGTGGCAGGCCCGGCGGCTGTCAGCCTCGCATGGAGCACATGCGACCGGCTTTTGCACTATCTCGACCTGCGGCCCCTTAGGAGACCAGAGCAAGGGATCACTTGGCCCGAAAATCGCCACAGTTGGTATACCCAGGGCCGCAGCCAGGTGGGCCGGGCCGCTGTCATTACCTACAAAAAGGACCGCCTGAGCAAGGGCTCCCTTGAGTTCTCGGGCCGAGTTGCTGACCAGTACCGGCACGGGATTCTCGAGGCAATTCTGTACTTGCTCCACCGACTCGGCATCGGCCGGGCCTTGCAGCAATACCGGCCGACGGCCTTCTTGCTCTAAGCCGGGCAACAGCTCAGCCCAACTTTGGGCAGCCCAATTCTTGCTGGTCGATCCGCTGCCCGGCGCAATCAAGGCAGGTTTGTGCCCTGCCAGATCGAGCTGGTCAAGTTTGCGGCGCCCGTCTTCTGACTCAGTTTTGGAAACCGGCAGAAGCGCAGGCTCAACCGGCCTGGCCAGGTCGACTCCGGCTAAAGAATTTATAGTATGGTCGGCAATGTGAATTGTGTCGGCCTGCACAGGATATGGCAAAAAGGCGTGAACTTCGCCTACTCCACAGGCCGAGAGGTTTTCTGCCAGAGCGTAATCACCGGGAGCGGCGAAAGCCACAACAGTGTCATACGATTGAAAGCTTGTACAAACCTTGTCCGGCAGACTTGCCGAAATTTCGAACAAATAGTGAAGACCCGATCCTTCAACGTCGATGGCCAGGTCGACTCCGCCCTCGACTGCCAGTAGTTCACAACTCTCGCGATTGCCCATCAGGTCGATCTGAGCAGTCGGAAACCTTTGACGCATACACTGGATTGCCGGCCACAACAAAATCGTGTCACCCAGACCACCAGTCCTGATTATGAGTATTCTATTTCTCTCCATCGCTTGGGTATCTTCCTCACAGCCAATCGAAGATGTCAAAAAACCCGGCCGATTTCGGCCTGCCGGGCAACTTCGCTTCGGTTGATTTGGTAAATTAAATCAGTCGTCTGTTTGCATCAACCGGCCGCATTGCTGTATGCTGAAAAATTAAGAAGAAGCCGTTCGGAGCGAGCCTGAATGTCGGATGCGTGGAAAAAACTAAACCGTGAACTGAAAATTCTAATGGCCAAGAAGGCTGCCTCCGGCAGGCTGCATCCCAAAGACCAGCAGCGCCTCGAGTGGCTCCAGGAAAGAGTCGGCGAAGCCGAGGCGGTCAAACGTCTCCAGATTGACGAGTCGGTCGAAGCCGGTCCGACTACGACCACTTCCGATGATCACTATGCCACCGAACTCTCCGAAGATTTGCTGAAACAAGCCGAACAACAAAAACTCGAAAAACACTACGAAAAAGAAGCCAAACAGAAAAAGCGCGCCTTTGAAGCCAAAGACTACCGCGAGAACGAGGAGACCTTCACCCAGGATGGCTTGAGTAACTTCGCTATTGAAGCGACCGAGGACATGAAAAAAGGCGAAATCAGCATGGCCGAAGTCCCCGAAGAAGAAACCCAAGCCGCACAGAAAATGGATCTACATAGACCGGTCTATGCCCAGGACGAACACGATCGACTGACCAAGAAAAAAGGCGCCAACGGAAAGAAAAGCAATCCTTTTGCCCTGGACATATCCGACAGCCTGGCTCTGGGCCTTGATGAATTCAAGTCTTACGATGAAAACGTGGTTCCCGACACGGCCGCCAAGAGCTTCGAAACAGATATGGAAATCGATGAAGACGAGGACACGACCTACGATCGAACTCAGATCGACGGCGACGACGAAGTCCAATCGCTCTATAAAAAAAGCTATGACCTGCCTAAAAATGATGATCCTGACGCAGCCTCATTCGGGGAACGAACAACTCACGATGCAGGCGAAAGCGAAGATGATGGGGGCCTGGACTCCGACTTGCTGATGCAGGCAGTCGACGAAGCCGAAAAAAAAGGGTTGGTAGAAGATGAACAAACCTGGGCCGTTGACGACGACGGTAACGAGATCATAATAGACAAAGAGCCCGATGACGCTACAGCTTCCTTCGCCAGTCCGGCTTTGCCGGCCAATTCCAAAAAGCGGGCCCGCTTCTCGGACGAAGCTCCGACTTCTCCGGGAGTGATAACCGAAAGCCAGGATGACGCAACCACTGAATATGACTACTCGTTACTCGAGCAAGCTACTCAAGCCCAGGACAAACTGGACGGCGGAGCGCCAGGCTCCGGCCGGGCTGCAATAATTCCCGACCCGCCCGCCCCAAAACCAGCCGCAGTGCTCATTCCCAATCCACCGGCTGTAACCTCCGAAACCGAAGTCTTGATTCCCGATCCACCGGCTGTAACCTCCGAAACCGAGGTTTTGATTCCCGACCCGCCGGGTGTGA
>JAFDKH010000327.1 GCA_019307065.1 Deltaproteobacteria bacterium | reverse complement strand
TCCAATGGCTTCGGCAATTCATGGATCCCCGATTAAAGCCCTCGGGGATGACTTCTTGTTTTCTTCTGTATGTCGGAAATCGACTGTCACGAGTCCTTAGTGAAAGATTATGGAGGAACTCTAGAATCTAAAGCACGACCAGCCTCGCGGCTGGAATATGGGGATATCGTTGGAGAGCAGGAGATCTCGGGAACGAAGATGGGTCTCAGTATTTCCGTCTTCCCCCGATCGATCTTTTTAGGGTTTGGATTCCCAATGAACTCACTACCTGAACCTGGTTTTCAGTCATAATTCCCCATTGCAAATTCCCGTGGTTTCTACGGCCGTGTTGTGTACGGTGCCGATCGGTATCCCGTAGCGGAGCGGAGGGGATAATTATCAATTTCATTCACTATTCCCTGTTCCCTAATCCCTATTCACTATTCATTTGTTCCATGTCCCTATTCACATCCCCGGTCACTAGTCCCTATTCAATTGTTCAAGTGAATTCCCAATAACAAAGAATCAGAAACCGCTGTCCCAAACTAGAGACCTTGAAACTATTTTATAAATATCAACGAGTCATCATGTCAGGCACAAAACGGCCAGAACGGATTACAGATCATGCCCAAGCAACATTCGTTGGCGGAATGCGGGTCGCATGGCTCACCTTCTTCGAGGCAGCCGGATTCGCATTCGCAGCTAGCGTTGCAAAAACTATCGCTATCACAGGGCGGTACACAGCAGGATTTCCATTCACAGGCACCGGTTGGAATGTTGCATTCGTAACCAAGCGCACACTCTGGGAACTCTGCCGTACACCAAATTTTCAGCTCGCAGCCGTAGGTCTCGCAAGTGTAACCCTGACAGCACTCATCTCCGTCGGGATAGGTGCACATATCAGCCGCCTCGCAAAGACCTGACACGAAGTTACAGTAATAACAGGGATCGATTTGCTGACACTGCACTTGGGGCTCGTCGTACAAATAACAGGGCAGCGGGCTACACTCGAACTGGTCGGCCGAGCAGTAGAAAAAATCGTCACAATGTCCATTGATCGCGCATTCGACACAAGAGTATTGCGGCGGATAAGGCGGCGTGGCCTCAGTTTTACAAAACGGCGTTTCGGGGGTATAGCTACAATCGTTATCCTCGATGCATTCGATGTAATAGCAGCTTTCATCCACGCCACAGTAGTAGTTGGCTCCGTTCTTGTTGATGCACTCCTGGTCGGTCTCGCAGCCAATGACGCACAAGGAGTCGCGACACCACTGTAAAGAGTTGCACTCATCATGAGCCAGACACTGCACACAATCACCGGTAGCGTCGTTGCATTTGGGAAGTCCCGGTTCGTTGAGGCAGTCATCATCATTTTCGCAGATCAAGTCGGTGCATTGATAATTGAGACTACAGTGTTCGGAGTCGACACAGTCGTTGTCGTCACGACATTCTAGACATAGATTCAAACCGGTGAGGCAGATTGGTTCATCGTCTGTACAATGAGAGTTTTCGTAGCAGTCCACGCATTGACGGCTGGTCGGTTCACACCACATCGGACTGCAATGAGAATCTTCGTGTTGTCAACGCTTAGAAAGTGATCCACTTGAGCGTTTAAAAGTGATCCACCCTGATGTTGTTGAAAGAGGAAAGCAGAGCTTTCCGATTGAGGGAACCGAAGTTCCCCCAGGCGTCTATATGGGACTGAAAACCACAAGTGAGTGCCCCCTGGGGGGCACTCGTGTGGGATGTTTGAATACAAGCCGCGATTTCCTATTGCTTTGAATTTTGGGCACAAAAATGAGCGCTCAAAAGTGATCCACCCCTGGCGATTGCATCTATTGGTCGCTTCTGTCGATTTCATGCCTTTTACTTCTTCTTTCGTTTGCTGGTCCGGTAAGAACGGCCTTTGGTGGTCAAGATATGTGCGTGATGCGCCAGGCGGTCCAGGAGAGCCGTGGTCAACTTTTCGTTGCCAAAAACCTGCACCCATTCTCCAAAGCTCAGATTGCTCGTAACGATCGTGGAGCGTCGCTCGTAGCGGTCTGCCAAGAGGTTGAATAGAAGCTCGCCTTCCTCTTTGTTGAAGGGCACAAAACCAAGTTCGTCCAAGACCAGTAACGAGATGTTTTGAAACTTGCGGTGAAGCCGCCCCAGCTGTTTTTCGTCTTTTGCCTCTACCAAGCTTCTGACCAGGTCGGCGGCTCGGGTGAATAAAACCTTGGTTCGCCGCCTGGCTGCTTCGACGCCCAGGGCTATCGCCAGGTGCGTTTTTCCCGTACCGATCGGGCCGACTATCACCACATCTTCGGCGTCATCAATAAACTGACCGCTGGACAGCGCCTTGATCTTCGTTTTGGATACCCCTTGCAGGCGCGACCACTCGAGCTGGTCCAATGTCTTTACATCCGGGAACCGCGCTTCTTTGAGGCGTCTCTTCGATACATTCTGCCGACGCTTTATTACCTCCCGTTCAAACAACTCCTGCAAAAAGCTCTCGTATGACCAACTGCCATCCTGGGCCTGCCGGACCAGGCCGGGATACTCTGACAGTATTGTGGGCATGCGAAGTTCTTTACAATGCTCTGCAAGAATAGCCGCGGTTGCTGCACGATTCATTGCGGCACCTCCTGCTCGAGCAGAAGATCAAAATCCGCCGCGCTAGTCGATTCCACCACGTAAGACTTGAGGGATTGCGGTACCTCTATCTCTTTGGGCAAAGGTCTGCGAATCAAGTCACCGAGCGCCAGCAAATGTTGCTGGCCGGCGTGCAGCGCCTTTCCAATCGCCTGGCCTACCTCCTGCTGCCCATGCTTGACCACCGCGGTTAAAACCTTGGCAAATATCCGCCCGGCTTCTTTGCCGCCATGGCTGTCTTCCAAGAGCCTCCACAACTCATTGAATGGCTCCCCCAACTCCTTCAATAGCTCGGGCGCTACTTGACGCACCGCTTGCGGTTTGCGACTCAACTCCGAGAGGTAGTCCGTGTACTGAATCTGCTTCTCCTTGGGCATCACCCGTCTTCGTACGGTAATCTCATCGCGGCAAATAAACCGGATGTCGATCGGGCCCACGTAAGCGGTTACATCCAATTGCTTCCAATGGGAGGGCAGCGAATATGTCGCCTGGTCATAGGTTACAAGTGACTGGCGATTGGCTTGCAGCGGCACCATCAGCCGCGGCTCAAACGGATACGGCGGCAACTCTCTAAAGAGATGCCTTTCCTCTTCGAACCTTTCTGTCACCGTATGTCCGTGCTTGTCTTTTTTTCTATCTGCTTGCTCGTCCAAGGACTGAAGCAGCTTGCCGCTTATCTCCTCTAAATCTACCCCACGCGGGATGGGAACCAGGTGCTGATACCGTATAGCCTTGCCCCGCGCTTCGATGCCGCCCTTGTCGTGACCGGTGTACGGACGCGTAAAGCAAGGTTCGAATAAATAATGGCTCACCAGCGCCGTGAAGCGTTCCGTAAGATCCCGGCCGGGAAACAGGACACGCTTGACCGCCGGAGATAGATTGTCGTAGACACACCGCGCCGGTATCCCACCAAAATGAAGAAACGCACGGACGTGACCATCGAAAAACGACGGCTGATCGCAACGCTCGTACAGCCAGGCAAAATCTCGCCCCGAATACATCAGCCGCATCACGAACATCAATCGCTTGCACCGCTCGCCGGCCAGATCCACAGTGACCTCGAAAAAATCAATCTGGGCCTCGTCGCCGGGATAATGAACCAAGGGGATGTAGACCTCTGAAGTCTCTCGCTTGCGCTCGCGAACATACTCTCGAACCAGCGTCTGCCCAACTTGATATCCTTCGTCTATTAGCTGGCGGTGCAGGCGTCTGCCTGTCAGGCGTTGCTTACGTGTCGTCCGATGCTTCCACTCTTCTATCAACTCATCCATGCGTGGCTTCACCCGATCGAAAACCTTTCGACGCTTTTTAACCTTTTGCTGCAATATAGGCTCTGACTGATGAATATACTTCTTGACCGTATTGCGGCTTACGCCCATATCCTCCGCCGTCTGACGCTGACTTTGTCCTTCCACGAGAACCTTGTGCCTGATAACATGTACTTGATTCATCCTGAGCATTCTTTCTCCCGGCGATAATTGTTTTTTCCAACTCAATCTTTACCGGGTTTTTTGCTCAGGGTGGATCATTTTTAAGCGCTACCCTGGATCACTTTTATAGCGCTGCGTACAATCTGATAAAACTCGTACGTCTAGGCTGAAGTTCCTTATGCAAAAGAGCAAAAAACGACTTTGTTTCTCATATGTTGGTTAAAATCATAATGCGCGTTTCTGTCTACAATGATATCTGCTTGATCAAATCGAATGCCCG
>JAFDKH010000326.1 GCA_019307065.1 Deltaproteobacteria bacterium | reverse complement strand
GGTATGGTTCTTGGCGATATCTATTCTAGGCTGTGTCCGACGATTTGCTAACGACAAACTCTAACCGAATGGTATGCCCCGGCGGCCAGGATGGTGCCGGTCGGCCCGATCGCTTGTATTTGGTAGGCGGCCCCGCCATTAATCGTGCTGATGATTATGTGCCCGCCCTGGGCGTTGATCAGCAGGTCATGTGAGGCGCCTATGATTCCGACCAGGGTCGTCCAGCCGCGTCCATCTCGCAGGCGGTTGTTGTCTAGCAGAACGGCCAGGGCTTCTGCGTGGGGCGAGTTGGCCGAGGCCGTGGAGATGCCCATGACCGTGTTGCGATTGAGTCCGTCGTTGGGCAGCAAGCGATCGATCCAGGGAGGGGTGCTCGAGGTGTTGCGGCCGTGGTGGTTGGCGTGCAGCACGTCGACTCCAAGTTCGTCTATGTCGCTGACCAGGCCGATGCGCTCGGCGAAGAAAGGCTCTACCGGGTCGGTATCCGAAGGGCCGCCGGTCAAGTCGCCGGCGAAGAGCAGGCGAAAGTCGCCGTGACTGAGAATACCTACGATGCTGCGCGCGTTCTCGCCGTTTGAGTCTTCGGTGTGCAGCGGGCCGACAAGTTCCTCGTAACGATCGCCGTTCATAGTGGCGTCGGACCCGATGAAATCCACCCGGGCGCCGCCGCCCAAATGCAGGTAAGCCGGACCGCTATCGCCGTCCTGGCCCAGGTCGCCTTCGTCAAGCCCCGGGCATCCGCTGGAAGGATAGCTGCCGACCCACAGGTCGGGGTCGCAGGGGGCGACTTCGTCGCCGGTGCACAAGGCTGCTTCGCGCCCGGGCAAAGCGGCCACGGCTTCGCAGGTTTTCTGGATCGTACCGGCGTTTGCTGCGTCGGTGATATCGACCAGGCCGCGATGGACAATCTTTCCGTTTATATCGATCCTGTCGCGCAGGTCTTCGAGGCCGCTGACATGATCGCCGTGGAAATGGGTGAGTACGATGTGATCCAAAGCGGTCTCGCTGAAGGGAGCGTTCGCATAGCCGCCGCCGGCGTTCATCTGTGTAACGATTTCAGACAGCATATCTCGAACGTCGTCGTCGTGAGAGCTGGCGCCGACATCGATGACCATGATCGTCCCGTCCGGACCGACCACCAGGGCCGATTCCCCGGTGCTGAGGCCGCCCAGGCCCAACTGCAGGTAGAAAAGTTCTCCTGCAACAGGCCAGATGCGATTGACCGGCGCTTCCAACTCAACTGAGCATGCCTCGGCATCATCGCCGCCATCGATCAGGTCAGCGCCATCGATCAGGTCAGCGCCATCGATCAGGTCAGCGCCATCGATCAGGTCAGCGCCATCGATCAGGTCGGCGCCGTCGATCAGGTCAGCGCCATCGAACATGTCGCCACCATCGTTCCCGTTGCCGTCAAGTTCGACATCGCCGTCAGTCAGGCCATCGACACCGGCGTCATCCTTGCCGCTACTGGTGCTACTACAGGCGACCATGAACATGGTTAAAACAGCGATAATCAGACAGCCGAGCCTAGTGGGCATCATGTTCTCTTGCTCCGGATGTTTTAGCCTCAATCACATTCCACGTATTCTGAGTCCAACCAAACCACGCTGATTCCGGGAACGCAAGCACTCAAGCTGGGAACTTGGCTTCCTTGAGGTTCTTCAATAACTGACTGGCGATATGATCGAGTATATGTTGCGCTGGCCTGCTCACCGGCATTCAATGTCGGAAACGTATGATAGTACTCGACGATGGCCTGGTGAATATCCATAAAATCTTCTGCAGGAGAAAGTTGCTCGAGTGAAACCCGGCTGTCTTTGAATTGCGAATAGAGCCTGACGTTCTTGAATTGCTGAGGGTCGAGATTGGCAACAGTCTGCTCGACTGTGAGTACGATCTCGCGCAGGTCGTTGAGCGGCACGCTGCAGTTTATTTGCACACTTCTTTCTATTGAGATCGGACAGTTGTTGGTGCATTCGAGTTCGGATCGGCAGTCAAAGTATTGGACTTCGTTTTGGCCGCAACATGTAAACAGGAATATGACCGGCAAACAAAAGAGCACACCCAGAAATCTAGGAACGAAGACATGCAATCCGAAATCTATTCGCATCACTATACAACCTTGCCTGTCCAGTTACTGGGCCATCAGGCCACTGAAACTGCCTGAAACAGTGTCTCCTGGATTCATGCCGGCTACATCTAATGAAATAGCACCGTCACCGATGAAGTTGAGTATCCGGTATGAACCGGTTTGCTGGTTGATCTCAACTACGACGCCAAAGGTTTCGAACCCGTGCAAGGGTATTTCCCCCGTTTCGAATCGGGACTCCATCACATGCAAAATGACCGCCAGAGGGTAGTTACCAGAACGAATGCCAAGTAATCTAATCGTTGCAATGTAATCGTCGAAATTTTTCTGGTCGCCCTCTATCCCGGCTGAATTAAGCACTTGCTCAAAGATCTGTGGTTGTCCATTTAGAGTCAAGGTGAGCGACACGTTCTCATTGGTGACAAAGTTGTCGACCGAACCCCAGGTCGCTGAAAATGTTCCGCTCGCCTCCTGCGGCTCTTTACATTCGGGGATCTCTGATATCAGCGGGTATGGCCAATCCGGTCCGGAACCGTAAAGCTCGCTTAAGACTATGCTCTTCCTGCTGGAAATGAACTTGCGTTGGTCCTGGGTGGCTTGCGGGTCGGCTGACGCTAGCTGCTCTATCTGATCGACCGATGCCAGCAGATCATCCTCGTTCCAGACATCGTCTAGAAGCGAGCGCAGCTTAACGTGATAGAGCGTCCGGGTTTCCGGATATGAGTACAGTCGATTGGCGATTTTGCCCCAGGCGTAAACTGAACTCGGTATGTTCGGGAGAAAGAGATGGTCCTTGCCAAAGGCGCCATCGGTTCCCCAGGGAATGAAGTGGAACAGATCGGTCTCGGGATCGTGATAAGCATAGAAGTTGTTTCTGTCACCGGTGTATCCATCCCAATGGCCAGTAATAACCTCCATTGCCCAGAAGGTCAGAAACTCATCGACGTCGATTACCTTCCCTAGTTCCGCGAGCAGGTCCGCGTCGCTGGCGTTCAGGGCCTGGACCACCCGATCAAGATCGGAGCGGTCGGGCGGGCCACCATCCGGGGCGGTTTTATTTGTTTTGCGTTCGAATTTTGAAACGAGTTCCACCGTAAAATCAGCAAGCTGTCCCTCGTAAAGATTTCCGTTGTTGTCGCTGAAATATCGCGCCAGGAAAGGCTTTTTAATGCTCTCAACGTTGCTGTAAATACCCAGCAATTCACCGTTGACGCTAACCCGGGCCAGGTTGCAGCTTGGCGCAACGATTCCGGCTTTTCTGAAGAGAGCGTAACTCATCACTTGATGGGTGTGGGACGGATCCTGGCGGTCGTTGTTGAGGGTCAAACGCTTCATTCCCAGACAGGTCTGGTCGGGAACGAATTTGCCGAAATGGATCTTTAGCGAAGGACGAACGACAGAGAGCGACCCTAAGAATCCCTTTTTGCGCACACCGGCATGTTCGATTCTCTGGCCGTCGACGGTCACGCTGGCATCGAAGTAGGTGTACTCGAAATCGCTTGCGCAACCGGAGGCCAGCGCAGCCAACCCGCGGCCTTCCTGGCACAAGGCGTCCCAGTCAGCCTGGGCCAATTCGATTTCGACATCGACCACACGACTCAGATCAAAAATATCTTTGGATTGCTGGCAGGCTGGACCGGCGGTGGTAAACAGAACGACGAGCCACAATAGCGTTCTGACTGTCAGCTTGCCTGTTTTTGTATTCAAGTGTTTGCTCCCACGAGTGACTCTGCCCAGGTCCCTCAATGTCTCCTGAAACTTTACGAAAGTGCGGCCAGATAAGCAACTCATCTTGACCTGGTTAAAAACAGTGCGATACCGTAGCTGCAAAGAACAATGGACACGAGTGGGAGGAATTTGAGTATGAGACGATCGACTCACAAGCGCTGGCTTATTTTATTGGTTGGTTGTTGCTTGCTATTGACGGGTGTGGCTTCTGCCCGAGCGGAAGAAAAGGCCACTCAAATCACTGGTGAGGCGCTTTACAAGAAACTTCTCAATCTTGCGCAGGACAAGAAGGGCGACATCGAACTATTCGACAAGTTCTCCAGCGTCTCACAGGCAGTCGATTGGCAAGCGGCCCAGACAAAGACTTTTCTGGGAAACATTCGACGGCTGCAAATAACCCCGGAAGGAACCGATCAGATCCGCGAATTTTTCCTTGTTCGGGAGACGACCGGCGATGTCTATGTTCTGGCACTGCCGGCCGATCCGTCTGATTTGAAAGCGGGAGCCGACTC
>JAFDKH010000325.1 GCA_019307065.1 Deltaproteobacteria bacterium | reverse complement strand
GCATCGATTTGTTAGTCCGTTTTGTGGGTGGAAATTGGGAACTGGATCATGCGAGGAATTTTTTCCGGCGGGAGAGGTTTATTCAGTTGACCGGAGCCTTCTAATGGGTGACCCTCTAGATTTATTTCTTTTTAATAGCCAGGCCGATCAAGCCGGCCAGAAGCAGCCAGAATACTAATGAATCGGACTTCGGGTGGTTGGTTGCGCAGCTGCAGCCGGTCGGGACGGCTATGTCGGGTTCGTAGCCTGGGTCGGCTGCATCGGTGTCTTCGGCTGTTCCGCCGTCGTTTTGACCTGCGTCGGCTGCATCCGGACCGCCCCCGTCGAAACCGTCGAAGCCGGCGTCGACTCCGCCGTCGCGCTGATCTTCGGGCACGATGCAGAAGCCGGCCTGGCAAGTTGTGCCGGCCGGACAGTCGATATACAGGCACGGGTCGGCAATGCAACTGCCCTGCCAGCAGACCTGGCCGATTGAGCAATGAATCCCATAGCAGGGGTCATCGAGACAGCGATTGTCTATGCAGACTTGCTCGGGTACCCAGCATTCCTGGGTTACACAGTTGGACTTGAGGCAAGCCCCGTGAACGCAAATCTCGTCCGTACGGCAACCGCCGCAGGCCGGGTATTCGCAATTGCCCTCGCGGCAATAGCTGCCGGCCACACAGCCGGATTCGTGGCAGGGGTCCGCTTGGCAGACGCCTAAAGTGCAGCGCTGGCCGGGTGGACAGGTTGCGCCGGCCGAAAAACAATCATCGGCTACGCACTCGCCCAGGCGACATTCTTGCCCTGCTTCACAGTTGATTCCCAAGACAACACAGTTGTCAGCGCAGGTGCCGTCGGGCTGGCAGCTTTCGGGGTAAGCGCAGTCGGTCCCGCAACAGGGCATTACGCAAAAGCCGCCGCGACAGACCCGGCCTTCGATCAAGCAGGTTTTATCCGGGCAGGCCGGGGCACATATTCCGCAAACGCAGGCCTGAGTGTCGCCGCAAGAGGCGCCCTCATCGACCAGACCGTTGCAGTTATTGTCCTCGCCATCGCACAGCTCGCTGTCGATTGAAACAGTTTCCGGACAAGTTGCAGATCCGTTTTCACAGACTGACATTTCGGCACAAGCTGCTACATGACATTCGATTGAAGTAAAATCTTCATCGGTCTCAGAATCGCAGTCGGAGTCGAAGCCGTCGCACAAGTCTTCGGTCAGACAACCGCCGCTGTTAGTCGCTAAGATCGACCCGCCGGCCCCGACCACCCAACCGGTTGCGGCATCGACAAAAGCGATGTCTTGAAAAGTTGATTTGCAAGGAATCGTCTGCCTGAACCATGTCAGACCGGCGTCGCGGGTGGTCAAGACCAAACCATGCACCCCGGCGATGAAACCAGTCGTGGTATCGACGAAGTCAATCGAATTCAAGTCGTCGGTCGTCTCGAGCGCGACTGCTTGCCAGGTTGCCCCGCTGTCTTCGGTTCTAAACAAGGTGCCGTTGTCTCCGGTCAGCCAGCCGTACTGACTGTCGATAAAATCAATCGAGTTGAGATCTTCGACGGTGTCGATGTCGATCAAACTCCAACTTGTGCCGCCATTTGTTGTGCGCACCAGGCTGCCTTGAGTGCCGACGGCGAAACCGTTTTGATCGTCTATAAACATGACGTCTTTGAGCCACTGTGAGGTGGCCGATGATTGCGAGTTCCAGTTTTGGCCGCCGTCGCCGGTTGCCCAAACAGCGCCGGCATAGCCGACAGCCCAGCCGTTTACCTGATCGGCAAACCAGACCGCATAAAATGCCTGGGGCGCCTCGACAACCTGGGTAGTCCACGAGTCGCCCCCGTCCGCGCTGGCAATTATCCGCCCGCCGCCCGAACCCGAAGCACCCACGGCCCAGACTTTCAGGGCCGAGACCGACGAGACATCCGACAAGCGCGCTGTTGTCGGAGATTGGGCCGCTTCCCAGCTACCACCGCCGTCGCGAGTCATCCAGATCGAGCCTTCGTCGCCGACCGCCCAGCCGGTTTGGTTATCTGCGAAGCTGACCGCTCTGATCCAGCCGGCCGCCTGGCCGGCTAGATTTGTCCAGCTGTCGCCGCCGTCGCTGGTCAGCAGCAAAACGCCTTTGTCCCCGGCTACCCAGCCGTTTTGAAGATCTTCGAAAACGACCTTGTTCAAGTTGGCGCTGCTGCCCGATTCCAGCATTTCCCAGCTAAAGCCGCCGTTGTCGCTTCTGAGGATGGTGCCCTGGTCGCCGACCACCCAGGCGTGCAGGTAATCCGGCATGGCTATATCGGTCAAGTTGCGAATCGTCGGCACATCGTCGAGGCGTTCGAAATCGGCCCCGTTGGTGCTGATTGAAATTGTGCCGTTGTTGCCGACCACCACGACGTGCATGGCGCTCGACATAGCTACTGAGCGCAAAGTGTAGTAGCTATTGGCGTAGAGCCTTGTCCAGTGCTGCCCCCCGTCGGCGGTCAGCAAGATCGTGCCGCCTTCGCCGACCGCGGCTCCCTCGAGCCCGTTGACGAAATATATCGCTCTGAGATCCTGGTAAGCGCCGGTGTCCTGGGTAATCCAGGATATGCCGCCGTTTATGGTGTTGACTACAGTTCCGGCGTCGCCGGCCGCCCAACCGATCAGGGGGTGGACGAAACTGAGACTGTAAAGATCGACCTCAGCCGCCGTGCCCAGCGGTCGCCATATTTTACCGGCGTCAGAAGTTTTGAACACGCGGCCCTGGTTGCCGACCGCCAATCCGCTGCGGCGCTGGTTGAGGCTGACATCGCGCAGATCAGTATCGGCCGGGAGCCAACCGGTTTGCCAGCTGAGGCCGCCGTCGACGCTGTAGAGCGCGGCACCGTCCTGGCCGACCATGACCGCCCGGGAAGGGTCGCCAAAGCATAACCCGTGCAGGTCATGTCCATGGGTTGCCGGGCGCTGCCAGGCCCAGCCGGCGGCGGCTGATTCAAACTGATTTGAAAAAAATACCAGGCTTAGAAAGGCAAATGAAATACAGCGTAGCAACATCGTGACTATTTTCCGTTGGATGTGCCAAGATAACGGTCGACCACCCAGCGGATGATTTTTCTGGCATTTTCTGAAATCTCGGTGAACTTGACGGCAAACCCGCTGGGTTCCTGGCGTTGCTTCCAGACCACCTCGCCCTTGGCCTTCACCGGCGTGCTGACCAGGGGCAGAAACAATTCTAGCGAAATTCTGGATTCTTCTTCGAGGGGTTCTTCGGCCAACAGAAAAGCGCCCCCGGTACTCAAATTGCGCGAGTAATAATGGCGGCCGCCTTCGTCGGTTTCGATGCGGACAATAACGCCGATTGGCGCTCGTGGAGTACGTCGTTTTTCTGCGTATTTTTCTTCATCGTTCATTCACAACGCTCCGCTGGATGCCTTGAACTAGTGTATCCTATCTAAAACACTCCAGATCTGTCAAACTCCCTCTTTACCAGGCCCAAGCCCTCTTTCTTCAAGCTGACAAATAGGCTAGAATCTCGGTGGAGGTAGTCAATGACCAAGGCAATCAGAGCTGTGATTGTTGTGTTTTGTCTAGTCTGGATTTCGGGTTGTGGTCTGGACATTATCGAATTCGATGTGACCGAAGAAGGTTATGCGGGCTTGACCGGGGTTAACGTACCCGGCCTGGGTGGCTTTTCCTCGAGTCTCCAAAGCGGCCTCTCGGGCCAAGGTGTCGACCCGGGCGATGTTGATTCGATGAGGATACTTTCCGGTACGCTCGAGATGACCTCTCAAGGCGGTCTAACCGAAGATCTTTCTTTCTTTAAAAAACTCGACTTCAACCTATCGGCCACCGGGATGAACACCCACCGGCTGGCCTATACCCCAACCTTGAGCAGTGGGACCAAACAGGTTGATCTGTTGGTCGATTCCGAGCTGGAGCTGAAGAACTATCTGGATGCCGGCGGCATGCAGGTAGCAATCGACGCCGAACTCGACCCGCCCCCGCCCGACATGGTTGAGATCAAAATCGTGTTCAAGGTCCGCGTCGATGTGAATGTGATGTAGCGCAGGCCGGTCAATCCACAAATATTACTCAGGGTAGACAACTTCCAAGGCAGCCTTGTCTGCGTCTAAGACACTGACTGACAGGGCCTCTACCTGGGGCAAGATATTAGTAACAAAGAAACGTGCCGAGCCGACTCGCCCGTGATAGAAAGCGGCCTCATTGTTGGTTTTATTAAGTTCGGCCCGGGCCTGGGCATCCTGGGCGCCTTCTTTTTCGCAGATCTGGGCAAGTTTCTTGTTGGCCACCAGAGCCGCTTCGAGCAGGTAGAAAGCGATCACCACATGCCCGAACATTTCCAGATAGGTAGTTGCCTTCAAGAGAGAAAGTTCGACATCCCGGC
>JAFDKH010000025.1 GCA_019307065.1 Deltaproteobacteria bacterium | reverse complement strand
AACGAACCTGTATCTCACAGCGTTCATACCTGCAGCGGGCCGACTTTTTTCCCGTTGAGGCCCGGATGATTGCCGTTTCTTCCCCGGGTTTCAGGATCAAGCTGACACGTTTTCTGCCGTCGAGCTTGAATCGTGGTTCCGGCTTGCGTCCGGGGCAGTCAGGTTCAAGGCGGGGAGAAGTTGCCGCAAAATGCGCGAGCGCCCCGGTGCCCTGCAGCTTGATCCAAACCTGTTCTGCCGAGATCCGGCCGCACATGCCGAAGCCGATCTTGTAGCTCTCGTAGCGCTCCATGCAACCCAGGGTGGTTTCCCGTTGGTGGATCTCCAGTCGCTGGTTGCGGGAAAACAAGACTTGTATCTCCGGTCGAGTTATTATCTGATCCGCGACTTTTCCTTTCCGGTCCGCAGCGCGAACGTGGACCTGCAGTCGTAACTTTTCACCCAGCTTCTCGGCACAGGCGAGAATGTCGGAATTCAGCTCATGCTGGAACACGTAGCCACTGCCTGCCTTTGTGATGGCCGGTAGCGGCTTGGCCCCAAGATTCCTGCATTCATCCGGACTGAGAGAACATGCCGATACGGTGGCTATGAAAGGCAGGAAAGTTAAGAGCATCAGATTTCTTAGCAACATTACTTACCCCCAGACTGGAAAGTGTTTTCTTAATCCCGGCCGAGCGGGCGTATTTCGGCTACCGGGCGGCCGTGCTTGTTGATGGTTACTGTCTTGCCGGCCTGGACCACGGCCAGGATCAAGCCGGTCTTGTTCTTCAACTCGGTGGCGCTGTAGGACAGATTTCGACGCGCAAAATCACGGGCCCAGTCTTCCAACCGCAGGAACGAAGACGTAGGCAATCCGGATGCGGGAAGCACACCGTCGCCAAGCAGGAAATTCATGGCCGTTCTGAAATCGATCGAGGGGAAGTCGCCCCGCGAGGTTTTTTGCCTGAGCCGTGCAATCAAGTCGTCCGAGAGCAGATCCGATAATGCTTTCATTTTGCCTTGCCAAGCCTTTCTTTGAAAAAGGCGATCAGCTTGGTCCAGTCGCCCGCATTGGCCGCCTGCAGGGCCTCGAGGTGGACCTGCTTGTCCTTCAGGTAGAACCTGAAGCCCAGCCGGTGTTTCCAATGCAACCAGTAGGCAATCAGCACCCGCCCAACGCGCCCGTTGCCGTCCTCGAAAGGATGAATGTTCTCAAATGCGTAATACAATTCGGCGGCGCCCGTTTGCGGATTTGGGTATTTCTTGGAGTTGATTTCGTCGAGCCACTTGTGGATGGCCGCTTTAACCCGGGCCGGTTTCACAAAGGCATGCTTTCGTCCGTCCGCGAGATAGGTATAGTTGGCAAATACCTTATAGCTGCCCCTTTCTCCTCCAAGACCTTCAAAAAGGAGCCGTTGAAAATTCAAGATCATATCCTCAGAGAAGAAGGGTCTAGACTCCAGTTCATGCATCAACCACTCGACC
Source organism: Deltaproteobacteria bacterium (assembly GCA_019307065.1). Lineage (GTDB taxonomy): Bacteria > Myxococcota > B64-G9 > B64-G9 > B64-G9 > JAFDKH01. The sequence continues at coordinate 37,926 of JAFDKH010000025.1, read as the reverse complement.
GCGAACCTGTAGTTCAGAAGTTCGCGAATCTCGAAAACGGTGTGCCCGGCTACGGTTCTCCCGGCCAGGACCTGCTTGGCCTCACGCTCGGAAAGTGTAGAACCCTCGACCAGCGTAGAGCCGATCAGCAAATGCTTTTCAAGCTCCGCTAACTTCCAACTCATGCAAAAAATATAACTAAATTAGCTAAATTAGTCAAATATCTATTGGCGGGTGTAGTAGACGTTGCCCTATCCGAAACATGTACCTGGCACCTACCTAGGCATTTTAGAATCGTAGTGCAACCTGATCACGACGTTTTTTTCAACAGCCATATGTATCCTGGAAACAACCAGTAGGCCCGGGAGAGCACCGCCAGGGCGGCCCGCTGCCGGAAGCTTTCCGGCCGAAAGAGATCGGTGGCGTGGAAGCGGACCGGATCCTCGATCACCCGACGAGTGTAGTCGATAACCTCGAAGTGCCCTACCAGTTGCCTCAGCCCCCACAGGGTCAAGTGCGTCTCGTAGTAGTCATCCGCCCTGCGCAACAGGCGCAGGAGCAAACTGGCCAGGGGCTTGGGCATAATGGAGAGAAACGGAATGTTTCCGTAGTGGGGTTCTACCAGCTTGAGACGATTGGTGGCGCCAAAATAACAAACACCGCCGGGCTTTAACAGGCGGTGAATCTCGGTCATCAGCCGACGGGCGTCCGCCACGTGTTCGTACATCTGGTTGCAGATGATCACATCGAAGGAACCTGAATCGAAGGAGGTATTCAGGGCGTCCATGACGTGATAGCGGATTTCCAGGCCGTTTTGATGCCGGTTCGCAAAATCGACAGCCTCAACGTCGATGTCAATACCGGTTACCCGGCCAAAGTGACCCGCAAACACCCTTGTCATGATGCCGGTGGAGCAGGAAACGTCCAGCAGTTCAAGCCGGCTCGGATCGCCGCCCCAATCTTCGAGAACAGCAAGAATCTTCCTGGCCTTGAGGGATCGCTTCTCGTGATCATACATCCCGCGCCGGGCGAAAGGCTGACCGGCGTAGTTCGACTGGCATTGGCGGGAACCGTCTGCGCGGGGCGGAACACCATTCATCCTGTTCTCAACTCCTATTTGTTGGAGGAATGGCGTTTCGTTCACCGCTCCATACGCAACGAAGATTCAGGTAGGGATCTGCGGAGAAGGCTTCCTCGAGAGCCCTGTCGATGGACGTTAGCTGGGCCCCGGTAAGCATGTCCGTACGATCCCGTACGGGCAGGAATGGCTTCGGCGGGGGATGGGACGGAAGAACAGGCACTCCGTGTCCGGACAAGAAGGAAGATATCATGCTCAGATGGTTTGCCGGGGAACGGCAAAATTCTTCGTATGGAACGGCAATAAAACGTTTCGTACCGATCCGTGGCATGTCCTCCAGCAGATCGTCGATCAGGCCCTTGATCTGAAACACCACTTGGCGCTCCGGTGCAAGATCCCTGTGCGCAACGAAGGAGCGAGGCCGGACCGAGAACCACCGGTTGAAGCTCCCTTGCATTTCCAAACGGCCGCGAAGCAAGGAGAGCACAGCGTCACGAGGATTACGCATTATGACCACAAAGAGGCATCGAGGAAAAATCTCTGCCAGGGCCGGGAGACGATTAATATGCCGCAGGTTCTTGTTGATGAACGGGTGTCCGTAAATGCGCTCGATACGGCCAACCATGCGAACCATCTCGCGCACCGCTTCCGGTCTGACATCGTTAGCGGAACGGTAGGTTCGATCTTTTTCGAACCAGAGGTTCCACATGGTGCCTTCGCCGGGAGAAGTCAACCCTCGCAATCGACCGTAGTGGCTCTGGAAGTCGGAGACGTAATCGCCCCGAAACCGGCGGCAAAGCCAGCTTACCAGCGCAGCCGAGAAGGGCAGTGAGTTGGCAGCCATGGACGGGTAGGCAAATCGATAGCAGTGACACAGGACCTGGTACATCAAGGTAGTTCCACCGCGTGGCAAGCCGAGGATAAAGATGGGTGGATGGAGCGGACCAGCGTCACCGAACAGCATGCCCTCAAGCCGGGAAAGAGCGCCAGCCAACTGACCTGCCGTTTTCATCAAGAGGCGACCGCGAGGATTATTTGAGTCAAGAAGGTTCATCGGGACTCAGCGTATATGCCGCAGGTTGCGGAGGTGACAAGATACACTCCTCAGGGGAGAAGACCCGGCGATTCGATACGCCGTGTCGTACAGCTTCTGGGACCACGGTTTGGTTACGAGATCCAGTGTGTCGGCCTGGGTGTCTTGCCCGCCCCATTTCGACTTGAACCGCGCCAGGCCCGGGTTCTGGGGACCGGATGGAAGAACGTCGAAAAATTCTTTTCCAAGCTGCACCGCCCTGCGAATGGCTTGCCATAGGAGCAGCTCATTCGGGCAATATTTCAGTGTGTCAGCCCGTGATCCGCCGAGCAAATAATGGCTCGCGTGTGCAGAGTCCACAACCAGGACGCCCGATATAGCCAAACCGTTCCGCCGGGCCAGCCAAAGTTCCCCCTTTCCACATCGAATGACATGATCGTACAAGGTTGCCACTAGGAGCTTTCCATACTTGGGAACTGCCTGGTTGCGTCGCATCGATGCAAGATACAGAGAGTAGAACTCATCAAGATCCCGGCGGTCTCGTACCGGACTGAGCCTTACCCCGCTGCGCTCGGCCCGGCGCACATCGCGGCGGATGTTCTTAGGAAATGTTTGCAAGAGGTCGGCGGCGGATCTTCTCGCCAGGTCGAGCAACTGGGTCTGGCCAGGCTGGACGCAAAACCCGTCCGGCGGAGTTGAGGGCATGCCGGGCCCGTCCGTGATCCGAACCCGCGTGACATTCTCCTTCCTGGCGAAATCTACTAGCAGCTTAGCCAGCAACCCGCCCGGGGGAGTGCTGCCGAGGAAACCGCCGTAAGGAAACCCGAGGTACAGGAAACGAGCCCAGAGCACTCGCAGAAAGAAGCCACTGGCACCGCCAATCACTTGGCCGTCGTGTTCCAGCAGCAGGCATAACGCTTTTCCCCCGAGGCCAGCGCCAACGATCCTTGCCCAGAGAGGTTCGTGAAACAACAGATGGGGTTGTCGCTGGAGCAGGGCACTCCAAGCCTCGCCATCGATGCTTCCTACTCGCAGGGTCCAGGACATGCTTGACCTCCCGATCGGGCACAAAGGATAGGTATTTCAAACCACTCTTTTCCACCCGCCAAAGCCCAAATTTGCCAGGAATCAACCCCGAGGTCAACATTGGTATCGTCTCAAATCCCGGCCGAGCGGGCGTATTTCGGCCACCGGGCGGCCGTGCTTGTTGATGCTCACTGTCTTGCCGGCCCGGCCAATCATTGCTGGCCGGCACTTATGACAGTTGTGTTGGTTGGGCTATTCAGACGCAGACTTCTCTAGTTTTCCAAATATTCAACTCTGTTTGACCGTAACTGTTTTGTAGGCCATCTGGATGCCTTCCTTTGCGAAAGACTCCTTGATCCGCCGGTTGACCCCGTGCTGACCATCGAGAATCCTGCTGGAGTCTTCGATATAATATATCACCTGAAGCTCTAAGGCGCTTTCTCCAAAACCGACGAAGTGCACGTTAACTTTTTCGCCAGTGCCTTCCTCGGCCTGGACTGCCTCGTTGATCAACTCTTTGGCTCGTTCGATCTTCGCAGTCGAAGTGTCATAGACAATCTCCAAGTTGAACTTGACCCTGAAGCGTGGCCGGCGCGATATGTTCTCGACCACTGAAGTGGGTGCCAGTGAATTTGGAATCGTCACCAGGTTGCCGTTCCAGGTGCGAATCCGGGTATCCCGCAAACCGATTGCTTCGACCGTCCCGGAGTGCCCCTTGTAGGTGACCGACTCGCCGATTCGAAAGGGCCCATTGACCAGGATGGTAAACGAACCGAAGATGTTGGAAAGCGTATCTTTCGAAGCCATGGCCAGGGCTATTCCACCCAGGCCCAGGCCGGCCAGCAGGGAGCTTACGTCGAAGCCTAAATTGGCTATCAGAAACAAGCCGGCAATGATCCAAACCGTCAACCCGATTGCCGAACGCAGCATCCCAGTCATTTGTATATAAAGACCTTCCTGGCTGCTTTCGGCATAGCGCTGGATATAATGAACCAGCAGACCGTTGAGCAGACGCACGACCGACAGCGCCCCCAGGATTGTCCAGGCCACGATAAATGCCGGCCAGACAACATTGGCCAACCACTCAGGAATCGTCAAAGCTTTCACGGCCACATGCAAGCCCGCCAGGAAAACAATCATCGCCAGCGGCTTGACTCCCACGCCGGCCAACAGATCATCCAGCTTGCTCTTGGTGTCCTGGGCCCGCTTGATTACGTAACGCCTCAGTATGCGTCCGATGATCAAGGCAAATACCCAGGCGCCCATAAGCAAACCTACAAAAATCAGATAGTCTTTTATTGAGTTGTTCCAGAATACAATTTCCAACCATTCCATTGTGCACCTCCTTCTGACCGCTTGCATACCCAAAGAGGCGCAACAACACAAGTGTCATTTTGAATCTACTATTTTGGGAGCTAATCGGCGGATCAGTTGCAGGCGGTTTCGTAACGGATTTCGACCAGCGAATAGGGCGGCGGGGCGAAGGATTCATCAAAAACTACTGAGTTTTTCTCAGGCTCCCAATTCCAGCCGATGGAAACTTGCTGGCTATCGACGAATACTTCAATCTCTGCAGAATCTGCGGGCACTTGGTTGAGCTCGAATTTCCGCCTGAACCCGGTGCTGACACCCGATATGCGCAACATCGCCTCGGAGAAATCTTCCTGGCAAATGGTTTCGATGGCTCCATTAGTAAGTTGGGCCAATTTAATATATCGGGTTGCCGGTTCGGCGAAACAGAAAACACCAGTGCAAGTTGGAGTGATGCAAGCATCTTCAATCTGGTATCTATTTTTTGTTGCATCCCAGAAATACTCGATCGAGGTTGTCGAAGGATCGTTCGGATCGGACAAACCAACCACGGCCGAAAATGTCACCAGGGCGGGAACAGCCTTGAGTCCCTCGAGGAACTGGGCGTATTCGACAACTGGAGTCAGTTGATAAGACTTACCCTGTGGATCTTCGAACTCGCCCTCCGGACCGACTCCTTTGGCTGCATAGTAACAAACATTTCCACTAATCCCGGGGAGACCTTCAGTTACGTCACCTACTTCACCACAGTCGTCCTCGTCACTAACCACAATCACAGCCAATCTGGCGGTATCTCGCAGAAAGTCCGAGTTATAGGTATTAACTAAGACACTCAGGGCTGTGCGCATGGCTGCCAACCCACGTTCGTAACCACAACCTTGGACTCCAACCAGAACGGTTCCCTTTTCTTCGACTGGATCGTAAAAGCACGAAAGATTATCCTTGTTTACCACCCGGCAATCAGTGTCGCCTGTATAAACATAATCCGGATCGTCAACGGTGCCATTATTCTTACCCAACCGATCCTGAAAGCGGCCAGTCTCGCCGGTTTCATTCATGCACGCCGCGGTGATCATCGCATCACAGTAGGGACAGCCTACACTTTCCATCCCGGTTGTCACAACAGCGATGCGGTAGTCGAGGTCGCCTTCCTCGAGAACGCTGGTAAACTGCTCGATTGACGTTGCCAGGGCATTTTGTTCACCCACCATCGAACCTGAATTATCGACCAGGAACAAGATATCGACTAAACCGCTGCCACCCTGACTGAAGCGCTCCACTCGATTTTCGGTATCTACACATGAATAATCGGGGTCCTGCGGTAGAGAGATAGTCTGGGTTGTCCCGGTCTGGCCCGAATCGGTATCGACATCGTTGATTTGCTGATCGACATAGCCAGTAGCGCTCAGGGTCAGGTCCCATTTTCCGGACGGTAAGAAAAAGCTGTAGACACCGTCATTCCCGGGACGGCTAACAAAGGGAGTACCATCAACACTAACTTCGGCCTGATTGGGCTCGGGATGATCCAGCGTTCCCTTGAGTACGCCGACCGACTTTACTTCAAGATCTCCCAGTTTTGCGTGAGCCTCGCCGGCCAGGTCGAAAGATTCACGCAATCCAAGGCTGGCTCCCCATATGGCTACTAGCTGATTACCCTCACCCGCCGGCGCAACAATATCGAATAGGCCGTCAGGGCCGGTAGTCATCCTTTTCTCAGGCTCGCCCAGTACAAAAACCAGGGCATTGTCGACGGGCTCTCCATCGACAACAATCCTACCGGTCACAGTTCCATACCCCTCCCAAAATATCGAGTTGCTCAAGAGACCACAGCCAACCACACTTGCACAAAATATTGTGACCAATAATAAATATGGTTTCTTCATCATTGACTCCCTTTTAAAAACCCCAGCCCAGGCCACCAAAAACATCCAGGTATCCCAGATCAAGACTCTCATCGTCCGTATGAACAGAGAAAAAGTGAATCCGGGCTTCGATATCAAGCGTAAGTTCTGCCCATATCTTCCAACGCAACTGGACGATCAGGCCGGGCGAGAAATTGAAATAATTTTGGCTTTTGTCGAATGGTGTTTTCAACCACCGCAGCAGGTGAACGACAGCCAACCGCGGACCAATCAAAAAATAGACAGGTTCTAAATTGAAGCGATAGAGCATTTTCAAGCCGTAGGCGATCTCCAGCAGGTCCTGGCTGACGCTCAGTCCCCCGATTTCGAGGCTCTGCGACCCGCCCCCAAGGGAGACATCAATTCCGGTCTCGAAATCAATCAGGGGAAAGTCGAGCCGCACCATGGACAAGCTACAAACAGGCGTAGGCGCCACCAGATTCTTACGAGTATGAGCATCCAGAAACCACTGGTAGCCAGCGCGAGCCGATAGATGCCAATGCGCCAACTTGCTTTCAAAAAGATCCTCGATAGCAATCCGGTCGCCCGGCTGTACTTCCACGACCTCATCTAAAAACGGCTGGCTGGCCTTTACGTCAGACACTACTATCTTGTGTCGACCTGGCTCGAGGACTATCCGGGCCGGCAGCTCACCCTTGTCACGTCCGTCGACCATGACCCGCAACCCCTCGAACTGGGGCAAAAAAGAGTACAAGACCGGGTCGGCCGCTTTTATTCGGCGGCCCGAAAGCACTATTGGGTCAGCCCCCAAAACCGTCGACTCAACCTGGGGACGTTGCTTGCCCTTCGAATAATAATAAGTCCGCGCCATGGCATAAGCGTGGGCTTCGGTTGCCGTAACCGCTCCGTCGCCGTCTTGATCCTGCCCGTCCAGGGCGTCGAGCAGAAAGTTAGTGTAGATGTCGTGTTCGAGCTTGTCGTCCTCACGGGCCGTCTCACCCCAGGCACAGGCAGCCAATACCATCGAGGCCTGGCTAATCTCAGAAAGCGGGCGAACGAAGAAAGCACCCTTGATGCCTTTGAGTTCTTCGGTCAGTTTTTCGGGCAAGGCGGATTTACCCGAACCCGAGTGACAGGACGCCAATATGAGCAGCTTGCGACTCGAGGGCATTCGCTCGAAGCGCGCAATCAGATCGGAAACCGGCAAAGCTGTCTCCCGAATTCGTTTTTGCTTGGTGTCGCTGGTAACCAGATAGCGAGCCAGTTTGCCGGTCGGATCGCGCGCCAAAGTTCCATGCGTAGAAAAATAAATAACCAGTGTGTCCCGGCGGTTGGTGGTCAGATCGGCAATCCGGTCAAGGGCCGAATTAACTTGTGCCAGACTGGTCCCGCCTTCCTCAGCCAAGACCTCGACTTTATCGAAATAACCCAACACAGGATCGCTCAACAGTTCGCCCAGTTTCTCGGCGTCATTGCGAGCGTGATTGAGAGACGGCCAGCGCTCGTCTTCAAATTCTCCGATTCCGACCAGCAACGCCAGTCTTTTGGGTCGCAAGGCCTGATCGACTGCATCCGGTAAAAGACCATGCACCGGCTCGAGGCCGCCCTTGGGACGACTATCGGAAACACAGGCCGCTAGTCCAACAAACCCGATTAAGAATATTAGCTTCGAATACATTACGGAGTATCTTCCTCCGCTACCACGCTTATGGTGAATACGTCATAAGTTATCAAATCCGTCCGGATTGCCGGTTCACGACTGTTTTGCAAGTCTTGCACCAGAGTCTGCAGATCGGCGGGCAGACTCAGCGGTTTGGGGGCACACACAGCCACGAAATGTTGCCGGCCGCTGTAGTCGGCCAATCTGATTCCAGCCGGCTTGTTGCCGCTCTTCGGAGTATAGGCCCCTCCCGGATGGAAAAACGGTTTGCCACCCGGGGCCGGGATAAGCATTTCAACATCGTGGCTGCCTATTCGAATGATATACAGAAAGCACGGAATTTGGGTCGTAGCCCGCAAGACCAGCGTGCGACTACTCGAGATCGATGCAGCCGCTGACACTCGAGTAACACTGATTGTTCCATCTGCGGCTTTGTCAACCACACCCAGCGAAATTTCCACCTGGGCAATCTGATCGCCGCCGGCGCCTTTTGTGCGCACGCCATTTGGATCTTCTGTGGATATAACGTAGGCAAGCACAAGGCCCAGGCCAATCAATAAAAGAAATGCGAAACCGGCCAGGGGAACCAGCTTGGGAAACAAGCGAGTCGAAGCCGAAGTGCTTTTTTCAATGACTTCGCAGCGGGCCGCAGGAGAAAGATCCCCAGGCTCGGCGGCCTTGCCCAGGACCGCCAGGAGCTGCGCCTGCCCGACGTCATCCAGCCCGAGTAAAAACTTCTCGCAGTCTGAGCAATCGGATGCCAAGTGTTGAGCCAGTTCTGACTCGGCCGAGGCAGACAACTTGCCCTCGAGCAGCGCTGCAAGGCGTTTGTCATTCAAATGAACAGTCATACCGTCCCACCTTCATGTCCGCGCAAGGCCAGGATCCGAAGCACCAGTCGCTTTCTGACCTTGCCTCGCAGGCGTGAAAGCCAGGTAGTCACCGTGCTGATCGGCGCATCCATTTGTTCGGCGATATGACTGGTAGCCTGTCCCTCGAGATAAAACATGCGGCCGGCCGTTTTCATGGAAGAGTCCGGCAGACGCTCGATTTCTTCTGCGACTATGTCTTTTTCCAACTGTTTCATCTTCTCCGCCTCTACACTCTTTGACTCCCGCATTTGCTCTTCGATTGCCAGACGTTTGTGATCTTCAACACGCTTCTTGCTGCGCTTGAAAAAAGTCAAGCACCTGCGACGCGCAATCTTGAACAGCCAGCTTTGAAAACTTCCCGGGTCTCTGAGTCTCGAAATTCCCCGAAAAGCCCTGATGAACACCTCCTGAGTGATATCGTGGGCATCCGCCTGACCAATACTCGCAAACGAAAGGCAGAAGCGAATCACCCGGCTGCGATACATCGTAAACAGAGCACTGACGGCCGCTGAATCACCATCTCTGGCCCTTTTTGCCAGGCGACTAACTTCTAAGGCGACGCTCGTCTCGTCTGCTAGACCCTGTTTTGGCTGGTCTTGTCTCAAAAAAATTGCTCCTCTTGACGGTTTTTCAATAGTACCGCATCGGGAGCCATCGAGCCAGAATCAAAGGAACGCTCAACCGGCTAAAACGGCCTTTAATACAAAAATGCCACCGAGTAAAACAGCCATAATGTAGACCAGGCTGGAGATTTCGCGGCCCTTGCCACTAAACAGTTTCAACAGCGGATAGGCGATAAAACCCAGGGCCAGGCCATCGGCAATCGAGTAAGTTAGCGGCATGCCCAAAATAACTAGAAAAGCCGGAATGGCTTCTGAATGATCGTCCCAGGGAATCTCCTTGATCGAGCGAATCATCATCGAGCCAACCAGGATCATGACCGGAGCAGTGATCGGGTGCAAAAAAACGCCCTCGGCCACCTCTACTCCGCCGCCGACCATCTGCACCAAAGGAAAGAAAAACAATGCCAGTAAAAACAACAGTCCGGTCACCAGACTGGCCAGACCGGTGCGGGCCCCCTCGGCCACGCCGGTCGCCGATTCGACATAGCTCGACACAGTCGATGTGCCCAGCATGGCTCCGGCGGTTGTGCCGACTGCATCAGACAGGAGTGCCCGACCGGCCCGGGGAAGTTTGCCGTCTCTCATCAAACCGGCCTGCTGCCCGACTCCCACCAGGGTTCCAATCGTGTCGAACAGGTCCATGAACAAAAAGATTATTACGACCGGTATGATGGTGATATCCAGTAGCCCCCTGAGGTCCAGCTGCATCAATGTCGGACTGATGTCGGGTGGCAAATCGACGATTCCGTGGTAACTTGTCAGCTCAAAGGGCAGTCCCAATAGGGTAGCCGCCACGAGACCCCACAAAATTGCGCCTTTAACCTTTAGTACCAGCAGAACCGAAATCAAAATCAAGCCAAACAAGGTCAGCAGGACCGGGCCCGAGGAAAGGTCGCCCATTTTTACCATCGAGCCGGGTGCGGCTACCACCAGGCCGCCCTGCTGCATGCCGATGAAGGCGATAAAGACCCCGATCCCGGCCGGGATGGCATATTTGAGTGACGAGGGCAAGGCATCCATAATGGCCTGGCGCACTTTGAACAACGCAAGGATTATGAAGATCACTCCAGAAAGAAATACGGCTGCCAATGCGATTTGCCAGGATACCGCCGAGCCGGTCACGACCCCAACAACCACAGTTACGAAAAAAAAGTTCTCGCCCATAGCAGGAGCCAAGGCCACCGGATAGTTGGCCCCAAAAGCCATTACGAATGTGGCTAAGGCCGATGCCAGGCAAGTTGCCACCATAACCGCCCCGAAGTCCATGCCGACGCTCGAAAGAACTCCCGGCTGGACGAATATTATGTAGGACATGGTCAGGAAGGTCACTACTCCGCCGCGCAGCTCTGTGCGGATCGTGGTTTCGTTTTCTTTGAGTTTGAACAGGCGCTGAAGCAATTCTCTCAAGATTCGCCTCCCCCTTTTGGCTGCGAATCAACAGGGGGAGTGTCTTCCAAAGGCGCCGCTTCGTCTGGCTGCTCTTTTTCAGGTTCGCTTTTAATCGGTTGCAGTTCGGGCGCCGGGGGAGTTAATTTTGAAAGCTGTTCAATCAAGAAGGTGACTTTCTCATCCAGCTGCCAGTCTGGTTTTTCGACATGCAATTCGGACAGAATCTGCCTGGCTTTTTCGGCAAATTTATTGTCTTTTTCTTGATTGAAACGAGTCAGGTATGCCAGGGCCTTGAGATAGCGACGGTATAAAGCCGGATTCTTGGCGCCGATTCCAACTTCGTCGATGCCTTCGCGCGCCTGGAGGGCCATGTCTTTGTCATCTGGCGCAGCATCTAAGAAGCGTTGATAACAGTTGACTGACTCCTCAAAGTTGTTCAGGTGCCTATAGGAATCGGCCAGAACCAACAAGCACAAACCGTAGAACTTCTCCAGCTGGTAGCGACCACGGTAATACTCGCAATTATCGAGTGCCAGTAGATAGCCGGCCCGCTTGCCGGACACATGCGCCTCTTTGGCGGACAAGTAACAAGCCGTATGGCTTTCACATGGCGGCGTCTTGTCCGGGTCGAATATCGGCCGGGCAACAACCTCGACTTCCTTAGGCTCTGCAATATCTGGCTCGGTCAGTTTCTGATCGGGTAGTTTTTCGTCCGGCTTCTTGTCGGGCTGCTCATCCTTCTTGACGTCCGTGTGTGACGGGCACCCGCACAAACCGGCCAGTATCCCGATTAGGATAACCGCAAAAATGTACCTGCTCATTGGGCGGCTCCTTTGTGTTTGAGATAGGACTTAATTGGTTCTGCAAAACTCAACCCCAGCCAGGATCCTTTTCTAGCCAGGTTGAATCGCAAGACCCCCAGAACCTGGCCGTCTTCATTGATCAGCGGACCGCCGCTGCATCCATCGGCCACGAATGCATCGGTCAACAACAAGTCTTTTACCGACTGACCTTCATAAAGGATTTCACGATCAGATCCGGCCACGTGCCCTACGCTGACGGCCGGCTTTGAGTCACTGAAAACATCGACGTACGGAAAACCGACTGCATAAACTTGTTCACCAAGCCGGGGCGCAGAAGTTGCAAACTCCAACGGTTTGGTTTTTCCGGCGTCCACCAACAAGGTGGCCAGATCGACCTCCCGATAGACTTTCAAGGGACGCGCCTGTAAGGGACGGCCGGCGTGGTAAACGGTGATGCCCCGGGCGTCATCGACTACCGATAAAACATGCGCACTAGTAAGAATCAGGCCACGCTCATTGATAAAAAACCCTGTTCCATATTCGAAGCTCTCTTCGAGCTTTCCCGCACGCATCTTTTCAGACACCTTGACCTTGATCTGAACGATCGAGTCTAGCAAGACTTCCAAATCTATCTTCTTTTTCTCCGCAACAGTCATGGTCTTTGGATCTTGCGCCAGGGCCTGATTGAATTCCGGACATTTACAGGGTGGTGGAGTAGTAGCGCAAGCCGACAGCATGCATCCCATGACCACAACCGCCAAGGTCGCTCGAATCATCTTCGCCTCCTTGATTATACGAAAGTGGAGTGTAACCCAGGGCAGCTAGCCCGGGCAAGCACCGAATAGAACTACAAAAATGATAAGTGCTTGCAATATTTCCCGATTTTTACTATCCTCTCAACGCTAGGAATCAAGGATAGAGACCATGACTACAGCTACTATTGCTCAACCAAATATTGACACCATTCTCGGCACGCTGGCCAGCGATCTCAGACAATTTGTTGCCAAATTGCAGCGCCCTAACTTTGCCGATCACCGCTGGACACGGGCGGCCTATCAGCGCTGCCAGGAGCTCAGCGACCGTTTCGGCGCTCTCAAAGAGAGCCTGGCTGCTCACAAGAAGACGCTGCCCAAATCTATTGCCGAGCTGCGCAACACCTTGCAGAACTATGCTTCAGAACTCAAGGGCAAATGCACTCGCGCCAGGCTCAGTGAAATGCGCGGAACTCTAGCCTGCAAATACGAAGACTTTGTCGCCTCGGTACGTTCTTTGAAACTGTTTGGGTCCCGGGCCAAATTCAACCTGCGATCTCTGCGCTTACCCAAGCTTGGCAGAAGTGTCTTCCATGCCGGCATGGGCCTGACCGCCGTACTAATGTATCAGCTGGTTCTGTCACAGCGCGGCGCTTTGATCATTCTGCTTACACTTGCCAGTACCTTTACTTTGCTCGAAATAACGCGTCGATTTTCTAAGCGCTTCAACGACTTTTTGGTTTTCAAAGTATTCGGCGGGATCTCGCGACCAAGAGAACGTTATCATGTCAACTCGGCCACCTATTACTTGTTCGCGTTGGTGTTGATCACTCTGGTGGCTCCCAAGCCGGCAGTCTGTATGGCCTGCCTGGTCTTGGGTTTCGGCGATCCAATTGCCTCGCTGGTCGGCAGCAGTTGGGGAAAATACAGACTAAAAAACAACAAGAGTCTGATCGGCTCACTCAGCTTCCTGGCTGTTTCGCTGATCGCGACTTACATCTTCCTCCTTTTCGCAGCTCCCCAGATTTCAATCGGCCTGCGATTGGCGATCGTCTCAAGTGTGTCCCTGGCTGGCACCCTGGTTGAGCTTTTCAGCGACAGCCTCGATGACAACTTCACCGTACCAGTCATGTGCGCTCTGGTCGGCGCTCTTTGGTTCTAAATTTTTGAAGAACAATTTTGCGGGGAGGACCCATGCTACGTCCGGGACTTTATTCGTGCGTATTTCTTGGGCTTTTCGGAGTTTTAGGCCTGTCTTGCGATTCCGGGCCAAGCCGCGAAGAATTAGGCAGGCAGTACCGGGCCCAACTCAAAAAGCTGTCCGAGCTTCAGAAGGTTATTGAACAATCCACACAACTGCACGATAAACTAAAAAGTCTGCAGGAGCGATTGCCCTCGAGGCTGGAGAACGAGGAGCTGATCAGACAGCTACAGTCGTCAACAAAACCCTGCAGTGTCTCGCTGATCGAAATCGGTGTTGTCGAAATCGACAAACAAGCCGGGCAGGTCAAGCGAACAACCGAACTGACCATGGGGGCCGGCAGCTTCCAAGCAGCTATATGTCAGTTGAGCAAGATCCTGCATTTCGACACGATGACCACGCTCGACTCCCTGCAGTGCAACCGCAGGCAGGACAACTTGCTGAGCTGTCACTTGAAAATCATTGACTGGTGGTTGACCGCGCCCGAGCCGCTGGCTGGCTCGAATATTGACTTGGGCCGGCCACATCAGACGCCTCAGGACAAAGATGACTTGAAGAAAGAGATTTCTCGCCTTGACAAAATCCTTAGTAAATTCACAACCGAGGTCACAAGCCACTACGCCAAGCTGAAATCCCGCCAAGACACCATCTCGACCTACCAGCGCCAGAAAGAATCAGAAGAAAAGCTGTTGCCGGTTCTGCAGACAGTCACATCCAACGACTTTGAATTGAACAGTTTTACGCTAAAACCAAATCGACTCGAGCTGGCCGGTGCTGTTGCGTCTGCCGGCCATAGAGAAGCGTTGCAATCCTTGGCGGTGCCCGAGGGCTTCACCATCGATCTGGCCTTGCTGAAAGTCGATCCCGTGCTGGCCCCGCAAGATCTCGACCAACTCGCCTGGCTTTCGCCCAGTCAGATCAAGCCAAAAGCAAAACGTGTACAGGTGCATGCCATAGATGCAGAGGGACAGTGGCTGCAGGCCCTGCTGTTCAGAGGTCAAACAGCTATCGTCGTCAAGTCTACCAGCGGCATTCCAGTCAGCGGCCGACTGGAAGTCGGCTCTTTTAAAGCGGCCCAACAGATATTGGAAGGCCTCGACCCAGCCCTAAAAACAGTCTCTCTCAAACGGGGGATTTTGAAGGGTAAGGGTCGCCAAGTTGATCTTTTTCTGATCAATGCCGATCCAGCCAATATTTTCAAGCTGCTGGGTGATGTCGGCGGTCTCAGCATCGGCGTTCCCTCCGGGCTGCCAAGAATATCGGTTCATGTAAAGTTTGCTCCATTCGATAATGTTCTTCAAACAATCGCCAATGTACTCGATCTGCGTATCGAACAACCGTCCAAGGGAAAGATTCTGCTCCAAAAACCCGGTGCTTCTGAGCCACTTGCACCGATCGGCCACGTTGACACTGCTGATACGATTACCGCTTTCGGTACCCTGCCCAAATTTCTCGACGGCCTGCGCTTGAGCGCTACGGTAGTCGACAACAAGCGGGCCGGCGCCTTGTTTCAATCAAGCACCGGAGATCATTTTTTGATATATGCCGGCCGCGATCTGAAGTCACCCGGGCGTACGTTTCAAATAGAACCCGGCCGCGTGCTTGTCGAAGAAACCTACCGCAATCCTTTTGGCCAACAAATAGTCAAGATCCGCGAGTTTCGTTTGCGTCGCAAATATGTTTTTATGGGAAAATAACTTTACGGTCATATATTACCGCCATAGCAGTAAATATAACTATTTCCCGGACTGAATATCCCGACAGGCTCTTTAGTGTTGACTTTTTACCGTCATAACGGTAAAAACAGTTCAGTACATACTTTTTCTTCAGCTCTGCACCTGTGAGAGGGAATTTTTTACCGTTATGACGGCAAAAATAGCTATAGGAAGCAGCCAGCAAATCGGATCGATCATACGATTTCATCGGAGGTCTGCCGGACTGTCGCGTGTGCTGCTGGCTGAAATGGCCGGTGTCGGCAAGACCGTCGTTTTCGACATCGAGCACGGCAAGCAAAGCATACATTTCGACACGCTCTGGAAGGTACTCGATGCATTGAACATCTCGATCGAGTTCGTCAGCCCGCTCATGGACCAGTATGAGGCTCAGCATGAGAAAGGCTGAAGTATTCGTGAACGGCGTTCGGGCCGGCGTCCTGGAGGAAAGAAAGAAGGGCCGATCCTGCCTGTTCGTCTATGATCCAGGTTACTCTGGAATGCCGGTATCTCTCACTATACCCGTCGAAACTGGCGTGTACAAATTCGACGGTTTTCCCCCGTTCTTCGACGGCCTCCTGCCAGAAGGGAAACAGCTCGAGGCTCTGCTACGGCTGAGGAAGCTGGACAGGGACGACCTGTTCGGCCAGCTTGTGGCCATTGGTGCAGACATGGTTGGCGCGGTGACGGTCAAGGAGATCGAGTGAACGTCTGCCCGCTCACTTACCAACCGTGCGCCGGCAGGTATTCATCGAGGGGGCTCAGGAGGCTCTCGCGAAACCTGGCCGACCTGCGGGATTTTCCATACACCGCCGACGAGCAGTTGAAGGCGGCGGAAACACAGGTCGACAAGATATCCATCCAGGGAGTGCAACCGAAACTGAGCGCCCGGCTTTCTCCCGCAAGTGGATCCTTCGTCCTGGTGAACAGGGGCGGAACCTATATCCTGAAACCACCGAATCCTCCCCACCGGGAATTGCCCCAAAACGAAGATCTGACTATGCGGCTGGCCGCTGCGGCCGGCATCAAAGTGCCCCTCCACGGACTAGTGTATGCCAAGGGTGGAACTCTGACCTACTTCATCAAGCGCTTCGATCGGGCCGGCAGGAGAGGCAAGCTGGCCATGGAAGACTTCGCCCAGTTGACGGGAAGCACGCGCGAGACGAAATACGCTTCCTCGATGGAGAAGGTCGCATCCGTCATCGAAAGATTCTGCACCTTCCCTGTCATCGACAAGTCCCGTTTGTTCCGGCTGACCCTGTTCAACTTCCTGGTGGGCAACGAGGATATGCACCTGAAGAACTTCTCGTTGATACACAGGGAGGGCAAAATCGAACTATCGCCCGCCTATGACCTGCTCAACACGACCATCGCCCTTGGACATCCTACCGAGGAGATCGCGCTGCCCCTGCGGGGCAAGAAGAACCGGCTTGACCGTGATGACCTGATAGAATACTTCGGCAGGCAACGACTTGATCTGACCGACAAGACCATTTCGCGGATCACAGAGGAGATCTCCAGGGCCCTGCCCGTATGGGAGGAAACAGTACACATGGGTTTCCTGAGCAACGAGATGAAGAACCGTTACCAGGAACTCGTCAATGATAGAAGTAAGATCCTGCGGTTTTCTTGATTCATTGAATATCAGGAGTAAAACATGACCAAGCACTTTGAAAAGAGAATGCACTTCGAAATCTCAGCCGACGAACTACTCGAGATAATGACCGATCCGGCTTATATTGAGTTAGCCGAAAAAGCCCAGGGGGCTTTGGAGGTCACCATCAAAGAACTTTCCCGAACGGACCAGGCCATGGTCAACGAAGTAAAAGCCAAGGTATATTCGCGCGGCTTGACTGGAATCGACAAATCTAAAACTGAAATCAACCAAACCACGAATGAATGGGATCTTACCGCCCGCAAATCGAAGTGGACTTTATCAACCACTCACTCCGAACGAGTCAGGGTTTGGGGTGCGGTCAGGATCGATGAGTCCGGCGAACATGCCGACTTGATCCCCGAAGTCAATGTCGAAGTGAAAATCCCTTTGCTGGGCGGCAAGATCGAGAAATACGTCGGCAAAGAAATTGAAAAAAGCTGGCCGCGCTACGAACAAACGATTCGCGATTTCATAAAAACGCGCTAGCCGGTATCCCAAAACTATCGTTATACAAGACCCGTCAAGCGCCGGCCGGTGACTCAACCGGGGCGCCTTTGTTCTTGCCGAACAAGAACTTGGGCTTGATCAAGGTTACAATCGCCGGCAACAAAATCAGGCCTCCGAGCATACTGATGATCATCCAGAATAGCAGCAGGATGCCCATATCGGCCTGGAAGCGCAGGAATGAAAAGGCCCAGAAAAACACGCCGAACACCATGGTCGAGGCGGTAAACAAGACAGCTTTTCCGGCAGTCGTAAGGGCCGTAATGACGGCGGTCTGAATGTTCTGGGAGTTTTTGAACTCTTCCTGGATGCGGCCGATAATATACAGACCGTAGTCGACACCCAGACCTACTCCCACGGCCACGACCGGCAAGGCGTTGACATCCAAACCTATACCGCGAGCCCCCATCAGGGCATAAGTCATATAGTTAGAAACCGCCAAAGGAATTAGAAACAACAGGCCTGCCAGAATCGAGCGGTAGGCTAAAGCACAGAAGAAGAAGATGATCCCGAAGGCCAGAATAGTTACTTGGGCCTGGTGCTTAGTAACTTCTTCGTTGATTGCCGCCAACAAGCCGCCATATCCGCCGGCCAGCCTGAAACGGGCTCCCTTGAGCTGCAAGTTGCTGAAAAACTCAAAAGCCAGGAGGGCCCGGTCGGCAATCTCTTCGTCGTCTTCAAAACTCTCCAGATAGGCCTCAGCACTTTCTTTTAGCCCTTTGGTGTCCAGGCTGACCAGGGGATGACTGTCAATGAACTCCTTGGCACGATCAACTACCCGCCTCAGAGTCTCGCCTTTATGGTCTTTGAGGTACATCGAGATGTTGGCGTTCTGGCTGTCGATCGTAACGAAACGAACCAAATCACCGGGCTCACTCGAACTATAGATCATTTCGAGAAAGAACCCGGAATCGCGTGGTTCATTCGGCACCAATTCCCAGCGCGGATCACTACCATGCAGAATTGAAATAATACCCGGCAGTAAATCTGCCAGCGACGAAGTGGCACCGACCTCGGGAATTCCCTCCATGTGGCGCTGGAAGGCTTCCATAGTCCTGAGAACTTCGGGATTTTTGATGGCATCCCGAGAGTCGCCTTCGACAACGACCGTCAGTTCTTCGGTGTTACGAAACTTCTCGGCTATGCTGTCGGTATCCAGGTTGTACTTCGAATCAGGCCAAAGCATCGGAGTCCCGGGATGTACATCGCCAACCACCAAGGTACGCGCAAACAAGAACCCGACAACAAAGACAACGCCTGTGACTATCAAGATCACTTTACGCTGCGGGCCCAGGCACCAGCCGGCTACTCGAGCCAAAAGCCGCTCGATCATGGCCTGTTTTTCCCGTTTCTTAATGTTGGGGGCCGGCAGGAACGACAGGAAAATCGGATTTAAAATCATATCGCTGACGATAATCGACAGCACCCAAAACCCGCCCATGACGGCCAGTTTCTGCAGCAGCGGAATCGGGGTCAGCAAGACCAGCAGCACGCCGGCAGCATCGGTAACAATCGCAACCATGCCGGGCTTGAACAAGCCGGCAAAGGTCGCGGCGGCCGCAGCCTTTTTGTCGTGGTTTTTGACGTACTCCTCGATGTAGCGTTCGACCAGCTGCACCGAGTGCGACAGCGCCCGGGCGCTGATAATAAAGGGCACGACGATCACCAGCGGATCGAAGTTATAGTCTAAAACGCCCAGAAACCCGACACCCCAGATGGCCGAAACGACGGCCGTACTGATCGGCACCAGGACACCGCGCAGATCTCTGAAATAGAGCATCAACACCAAAATGATCGAACCGACCGTCAGGATAAAGAGCCAGATCAATTGGGAGTAATTGCTCATAATGTGTCCCAACAAGATCGGCCGCCCGATTACCTGAATCGCCGTATTCTCATCGCGTTCCTCGGCGACAATTTTCTCTATGGCGTCGTAGGCTGCTTTGGGCTCGAGTTTCTTTTCGAAAAAACCACCGACGATCAAGGTCGCCTTATCGTCCAGCGAGACCAGCGTGCCGTAGATTCTGCGGTTGGTGTAAATCCTGTGCTTGAGATCCTCGATCTCCTGCTTGGTTTGAGGAACTTTGGGCCACATAATCGGAACTGCTCGAAACCCGCGCTCGGCGTCAACCTTGAGTTCTTTGACCTTGCGCTGGGCTAACGACAGAACTTGATAGTTGTTGATCCCCTCGACCAGTTCCAGCTTTTTGGTTATCCGACGAACTTTCCCAAGGAAATCTTTGTTGAAGATATCCCCTTGCTTGGCTTCCAACTGGATAACTACACGGCTGGCCCCGCCAAAAATATTCGAATATTTCACGAAGGTTTCGACATAGGGGTGGGTTGAGGGAAACAAGTCGATGGTCGGACTTTCCACTCTGACTTGGGTAGCCTTGTAGCCAAAAAAAACAGTCAGGCCCAGAATCAGCACAAGAAATACGACACGCCATCGCAGAAGAAATAGTCCCAGGCGTTCTGCCACGTTCGTTTACCTCCCGGAAATTCGCTGCCAGGTCTTGCCTGCATCGACGGTTTTGAGCAGATGACCTCGCCCGCCGACTGCAAAACCAAGATTCGAATCGACAAACTCTACCGCGTTCAGCCAGGTGTACAAGCCGGCCGGCAGGTGTTTGAACGAATCTGTCGAGCTGGTGACCAGTATCAATCCATCTCGTCCAACCAAGTAGGTTTTATCTTTTTGAGGCCAGATTCCCAGAATGTGTTCGGGCACATTCGTTTTTTGGGCTTTCCAGGTCAGGCCTCCATCAGAAGTAGTCATATAAGTGCCTTCGCAACCGGAAGCTATTACATTTTGGGCATCGATGGCGTGTACGGCAAACATCAGCTTGCCCGAAGCGCTACGCTGTCTTTTCCAGCTGGTCCCGCCGTCTTCGGTATAGAGCACCAGCCCGAATTCACCGACAATCCAGCCATGCTGGTCGTCGGCAAAAGCAACTGAGTTGAGCCGGGCTTCTTCAGCGGCCCCCTCGTTCTCTTCTTCGGCCGACGAAATTCCACCGTGTCCATCACCCTCAACCACCGGCGGAGTAGCGTCATATTCCTGGGCCTGCCAGCTCTTGCCACCATCGGCGCTGTGTATGACTGTCCCAAAATGACCGACCGCCCATATTTTGCCGCCGGCCGTAATGGCAACATCGAACAGGCTTTGCTTGATCCCGGTTTTTTGTCGAACCCAGCTTTTTCCGCCGTCCGGGCTGGTCAGCACCAGGCCCGCTCGTCCGACGATCACACCCTGGCCGTCTGGGGTCATGTCAATCGCGTACAGCACGTCTTTAGTGCCGGGATCGAGCTGCTCGAAATTCTGACCCTTGTCGGCCGAGTGGAGCAAGAGACCAGGGTAGCCGACGATGAAAACATCGTTACCCCGCACGGTTATGTCAAAGAGTTTGTCCCGATGGGAAATCTCGTCGAGCGGACCGGCCGCAACGACCGTTCCGATCAACAAGATTCCGGCGATTGCCAGAATGGCTCGGGGTCTCATCTACCCCGTTTCCGCAGATTAGACAGGGTGAACATTTTCGGGTCGAGCCCGGTGTTGGCCTTGACCGAATGAAAATTGAACAGGGTCGCGTGTTCGGCCTGGAAGTCAACCACGACGCAAGCCCCGTATTCGGGCGGCTGGGAGTCCATGTCGGGAGACTCGTTGATGCCTAACATTACGACTTTCCACAGGTCTCCCTTTTTGTCATAGGCTTCTTTATAAGGGATATAGAAAGTCTCAGCATCAAAATACATAATCTGCTTGCTGTAGGGATAGTCGGGGAATTTGGGCGTTACTTCGACAACATATACCGCCCGCGGCTCGTACTTGAATTTGGGGTTCCAGTAAGGTTTCTTGTTCAGTTCATAGGTCTTCTTCGCGTTTTTCTTGCCAAGCTTGACTCCGGCATGCATCGGCATCAACACAGTCTTCTTGCCAATCAACTTCCAATTCATCCATTCCGGGTAACCCATATAACCGCGCACATCTTCGTAGAGTAGATCGGTCGAGTTCCAGGTGTCACCCCGGGTCCCGAAAGTGTTGCGCAGAACTCGTCGCATGGCCGGTACATATATATGACCTTGCTGATCGAGTGGATTTATCGAACGAGAGTACAGGGCGCCGAAGCCCTTTTTGTCGTAGGGGGCTAAGGCATAGGTGATTGAAGTATACTGCAGGCCCTTGTCCAGAAACTGCTTGATGGCCGGTTTGGGGTCCAGATCGGTGCGGTTGATCGTGCGAATAATGAAAGCCCAGCGCCATTCTTCGGTGTGTTCGACGCCGGTGGCTCCCGAAATCCAGTAAACCGTGTAGAAAGTGTCGCCATCGTCGCCGTTGTATGAATAGTTGTAGTTCCAGGCAATTTCAAGACCGGTTTTAGGCTTCGGGAAGGGCAAGCCGGCGGTATAGTTTTTGATTCCGCGCTTGCGGTAGTCCTTTCCGATGTCGACTAGCTTAGCCTGACCGAGATACTTGTTGGTCGCCTCAATGTAACCTTCGGATGGGTAAATCGGTTCGTATTCCTTGAGTTTCATGACCAGGCCGTATTTCTCGATCCACATTTTCAAAGACGGTGGAATCCAGTCGGCAACTTCACTGACGTTGGACTTCTTGATCTTCTTGCCCTTCAATCCCTTGAGCTTGTCGAGCTCGGGCTTGAAGCTGGTCATCTCAGTCCAGTTAGCGGAAGTAATCTCGTCAGCGGCTAACGCCGGCGGTGCGTTGAACATGCCAACCAGACCGACGGACGCTGCGACGAAGAAAATGAACAACCATTTAGTCGTTTTCATGTGTAAACCTCTTTTCAGAACTGACACAGTACACTCAAATTGATTTCATCGCGGTCGCCGAACAGACCGGCCCCTGCATACGGCCCGCCAAAGCCGAAGAAATCAGAAACAGTTAATTTCAGGCGCCAATGGTCTCCCAGGCGAACTGCCAGCGAGGCTGCGATGAACATGGAAGACTTTGTAAAAAAGTCCGAACTACTCATTTTAGACGGGTCAGTCTCCGAGCGATTCACTCGATCGGGGTCGGGCGGAATCCAGACGACGATCAGCTTGGGAGTCAGCAGCCCGTGCAAGTAGTTGGTAAAAGCCGCAAAAACAAACTTCATACTGTGCATCTTGACCTTGAAATCGTTGAACCCGGGAATCTCGATTAAATCGATCTTATCCGTCTCGGTCAGGCCCGGCACTACGGTGTGCATGAACTGGAACACAAACATGAAGTTCTGGGTCGGATTCAAAAAGCGAATCATGGTCGGGCGCATGACCACCACGGCATAGCTGAGTGCCATACGGCGTGGTTGCTCGAAATGTACTCGACTGGGGATGATCGGGTCGGGATGTGTTTGGCCGGTAGTCGAGGTGCGCGGATACATGCGATTGGGTTCGAGGGCCGCTTCAATTTTAACGACCGCACCGATCGGATTTTCGAGGGTGAAATCGAAAGTGAAACCCATGATGTGCTGACGGGGGAAGCCCAGGTAAAGACGTTCGAGGTTTTTGCTGTCATATAAATCGGGGCCAAGCTTCACTTTGTCGTAATAAAGTGGGATGGGCGGCGAAAGCTGGTGAGTGTAGTAATAGACCAGGCTGTACGACATCGAGGGCGTTATATTGCCCTTCCAGCGAAACCCGGCCCGCATGGTGTCCCAGACAGCCCTCTTGGGATACTTGAATACTTTTTCGTTGATGATAAACGGCGAAGGCGTGTTGGTATACGGTAATCCCCAGGCCCCCACGAAGGTCAGCGGGACCGTCACCATGTCTTCCGGCCTGTCCAGACCGGGCATCCAGACCAACTCGAGGGCATGGTCAATCTCGGGAAACTCGAACAAACCCTTGGCTAGCCAAAGAGGAATCCGGGTGTCTTCGAAGGATTCCAGGGGGCCGAAATGCCAGGTAGTATCGATCGGATTGATCACGTCCAGTAAGCGGAACTGACCGGTCTCGCCCCAGGTAATCTGCTGGCGGCCCAAACGAAGTGAAAACCAATCTGTCGGATAAATGTCCAAGTAAAACTCGCGCAGCTCGAACTGGGTGTAGTACTTGTCACGTACCCAGTCGCGGATAGCCGCCCGGCGCTCTTCGGGATCTATTATATTCGATGCGACCGGGGGCTGAGCCCAGCCGTCGGCATCGGTTTCGAGCGAACGCACTCCCCGGACAATCGCGTGCAGGCCCACTTTCTCGTGCGGTTTCCAATCGGCTTCGAGCTGAAGGACGGCTCGCATCATCGACAGGCCACCGGCTTTCTGGCCGTGGCTCTCGGGGTAACAAGGTTTATGCGGAGTCATGACCGGATCGCAAGGAATCGAGTTGCCGTCGTTATCGAGCGCAAGGTTACCGTCGGTGTCTCTTATCCAGGCGATGTTCTCATCGGACTGGAACAAATCCGACAAGAGCGGGGCGAATATTCCGCTTTGCACCTTGAGATAGCCGTTGACCTCGAAAGTTGTATCTTCGTCATCCTGTGCCCAGGCACATGGTACCAGGAGCGTGATTGCCACAATGGCCGCGGCAATAGTATTCAAGATACTCACTTTATCCCTCCTCGCCAGAGATTTTTTTATTCACAATTCGAGGGTTCCGGGTCGGTTGCTTTATCTGTGTATATATTGCTTATGCTAATTGAATCGGCATAAACAAATAGATCGGTCTGGCCGATTTTCTCGGTGTCAATATACGCTTCAACCACTTGCTTGCCCGGCTCCATGTTGGCGATGATGAAATAGGCTACCAGGGGATTGGTGGTGTCGCGAACAGCCAGAGTAGTAGGGTTTCCATTATCCGCAAAGTAACGCACCTCGCCATCCTCGGGGTTCGCCTTGACATCGGCACAGCCAATGTGATTTTCAGTATCGTCGGCTTCGACAAAATACAGGCCTCCAGCCATAATCGCCTTGCCGTCCTCCACGGTGAGTCCAGCATATGCTGGGGCGCCAACGTATGTGGTTTGATCAACCGCCCAAAGCCTCTCAGCTTGAGCATTTGAGTCAATGTTGAACTGGTAGGTATTGACCCAGTTACCTACTTCTTCCTTTGATAAAAATCCAACCTTATCTGCAACTTGAATCTCGCCCCAGTTGAAGGTAACCCAGCCGGTGCCGTCGGATTTGGCGGTAATTCCGAGGCTGTCGCCTGTTTCGTTGCTGAGCGCTTCGACTTCTAATCCGCTGACGTAGTCATCGCCGCCGAAATGCTGAATGTAGGCCTTGAAAGTCTTTTCTTCAGGGTCGCCGTTGCTGCTGCCGCAGCCAATCAACAACCCGCTCAAAGCAAATACACACACAACACAGATCACAACTATTTTCCTTGCGTTCATAGTACTACTCCCTTCTAAGTAATTTCGGTTTTTCCAGTTCGGAAACAGCTAGCATGTACAAAACGTATAGTCAACCATTCCAGACAGTTGTAGGCAGATCCGGGTTGCCCTGGAGATATAATACCTGGTACTTTTCAATCAAATTATTATTCGAGGATCAGTCATGAAGCTAGTCGAATGCGTACCCAATTTCAGCGAAGGTCGCGACAAGACCATTATCGAAGCTATCGCTACAGCCATCAGCTCGGCCGACGGGGTTGCCCTGCTCGACGTCGATCCGGGAGCCGATACCAACCGGACGGTCTACACTTTTATCGGAGAGCCAGAAGCCGTCGCCGAAGGCGCCTTTAGGGGCATAGCCAAGGCAGCCGAATTGATCGACATGTCCAAACATAAAGGCGCCCATTCGCGAATCGGCGCCTGCGACGTTTGCCCCTTCGTACCGGTCCGCGGGGTCGACATGAAAGAATGTATTCAACTGGCTCGCGGTCTGGGCGAACGCGTAGCCGAAGAGCTGAAGATACCGATCTACTTGTACGAAGAAGCGGCGACAAGGCCCGCGCGGCGCAATCTGGCTGAGATACGCAAGGGCGAATACGAAGGGTTGGCCGAAAAACTAAAGAACCCAAAATGGAAACCTGATTTCGGTAGTGCATTGTTCAATAAAAGAAGTGGTGCGACGGCCATGGGTGCCCGCGAATTCCTGATAGCCTACAACTTCAATCTCAACACCCGCGATCACAAAATCGCCCATGAGATCGCCCTGGAGATCCGCGAAGCCGGCCGGGCCAAACGCGACGCCAAAGGCAAAATTATAAGGAATAAAAACGGCAAAACCAAAAAGAAGCCCGGCAAATTCAAGCACGTAAAAGCAGTCGGCTGGTACATGCAAGATTTCAAGTGCGCCCAGATTTCGATCAATTTGACCAACTACAAAAAAACTAAGCTTGCCGATGTGTTCGAAGAAGTCGGCCGGCAGGCCCGCCAGCGGGGAGTAATCTGCACCGGCAGCGAACTGGTCGGCTTGATTCCCAAGGATTGCTTGCTCGAAGCCAGCCGGCATTTCCTTGCCAAAGCCGAAAAGAGTGCCGGCCTGCCCGAGCCCGAACTGATTCGGCTGGCAATTCAGAGCCTTGGATTGAACGAACTTTATCCGTTCGATCCCGATAAAAAGATTATCGATTATCGCATCCGCGATCCCAGGCCGCTGGCCAATTTGTCGCTGATCGATTTCGCAGATGAATTATCGACCGACTCGCCGGCCCCGGGCGGCGGAAGTGTGGCCGCCCTGTGCGGCGCGTTGGCGGCTTCGCTGGCCTGCATGGTCGGTCAGTTGACCGCCTATAAAAAAGAGTACCGCAAGGTATCGACTTCAATGAAAGAACTCAGTGTTTTGGCCCAACAGCACAAAGACGATCTAATGCGGGCCGTCGATGACGACACGGCTGCTTTCAATGAAGTCATGGCGGCGTTCAGGCTCCCTAAAAAAACGGCCGCGCTAAAAGCCAATCGCCAAAGAGCAATTCAACAAGCCATGCGCCAGGCCTGTCTGGTTCCCATGAATGTCTTGCGGTCGGTAGGATTTGTCGTCGAGTTGGCCGAGCAAGCAGTCCTAAAAGGCAACCGCAACTCACTCTCAGACGCCGGAGTGGCCGGCCTGTGCGCCCGGGCGGCGGCCGAGGGCGCCTATTACAATGTTCAGATCAACTTGGCCGACATCAAAGATAAAACCTTCGTCAAAAGCTTTCGAGTCGAATCCGACAAACTTTACCGGGCAGTCGTCAAAAAAACCGATCAGCTTTCAAAACATGTCAAAGCCGAACTAAGCAAGGCCCTCAATCCGTAGGGGCCGAATAAAGATCGTGGCATGCGCCCTTCGGGTTGTCATGCCCGCGAAAGCGGGCATCCAGGAAGCGTAGAGTGGCTCCCCGTACGAAGACTGGACCCCGGCCTTAGGCATGCCGGGGTGACAACATTAATTGTATCTCAAAGCACTAAGTAAAGCTGAGCGCCGGAAGTATTCAAACAACCATAAGAACCTAATTTGACACGAACAAACTCATTGAAGGATGATGGACGGCAATGGAAGCGCTAATCTGTCCCAAATGTCTGTCAGACATGTCGGTTGTCGAACACCAGGGTGTAACTGTCGACATCTGCCCGGGCTGCCGCGGGATCTGGCTCGACCCGGGAGAATTGGCTTTCTTGCGGGATACCGATGAAGATCTGCCCAGCAAGCCCGAAAGCCTGGGCAGCGGAACCCGCTACGAGCAGACTTCGACCTATATTTGTCCACGCTGCCAGGGGAGCTTCGATACCTTCGAATATGCGCCCGGCACGAGTCTGTACATAGATCGCTGTAAAAAATGCAAAGGCATCTACCTGGATGCCGGAGAACTTAAAAAAATACGCACTATTACTTCGAGACAACGACTGCTCGGGCTGCAGAGCCCGAAAGAATCTCAGCGCAAATTACGCGAAGCGATGGAGGCCGAAAGAATCCGGCATTCCGAGCAAAAGGGCCCGCATATTACCTCGAGCGGCCCTAACTCTTCGGCCAGTATTTATTTCTTTCAGTTGCTGACCGGGCTGCCGGTCGAGGTGGACGCCCGCCGCTTGCGTTTTCCGGTGATCACTCTTCTTTTCATTGTTTTCAATGTGGCCGCTTTTATCTATCAGACTACAGTTGTATCCAGCCTTGGTTTCTACCTGGACTTTGCCTTCATCCCTTCTCGTTTCTTCGCCGGAGATAATGTTTTAGGATTATTTACCAGCCTGTTTTTACACGGGGGCTGGCTGCATCTGCTCGGCAACATGTATTTCTTGTGGTTGTTCGGAGACAACGTCGAAGATCGAATAAACCGGGGATTGTTCGTCGTCTTTTATTTGTTCTGTGGCATGGCAGCCAGTTTGATTCATGGCGCCTTGACCGAGTCCCCGGCGATTCCGACCCTGGGAGCCAGCGGGGCCATTTCGGGCATCATGGGAGCTTATCTGGTCCTCTATCCGCGCAGGCGTATGTACCAGATATTCTTTTTCTTGCAGTTCAAGGTCTCGGTGGCCTTCTACCTGTTGTTCTGGCTGGGTCTGCAGTTCTTATTCTCCAGCCTTGGGTCGGCTGGGGTAGCCTGGTATGCCCATATCGGCGGGTTCATGGCTGGCGCCGCAGGCATCTGGCTTTTGGATAAAATTGGCCTGGTCAAACCCGATCCGGAGGGACCCGCCCAAGAGGTATGACCAGCAGCAAGAAAATCTCAATTCCTATCCTATCAACCAATGCTAAGTTGGGCCCATGATCTCCAGAAAACAAACAGCCCTTGCACTATGGTACTTGCTGGTGTCCGTTCCGTTCGTGATCGCGTTTTTCGGAATCAAGTGGATTCCTCAGCTGATCATCATGGGCGGATTCGGTTTGGTGGTTGTTCTTCTCGGACTCGTTCCCCTGGATAAACTCGGCCGTTTCCTGCTGGCACCCGTGATCGGCTTGGTGTTTCTCGCCTCCTCCATAGTTTGCTGTTTCCAAACAATGCTTTGGATCGCCCCGGCGGTCACAGCCGGCGGTCATCCGGTCATGCCGCTAGGTCAGGTAGCCCTCGGCCTTGCGTTCGGGGTGCTGTTGGGAATACTCATGACCTGGTTCCATTTCAAACGGGCAAGACCCGCACCCCGACTGCAGGCCGTTTGGATTTCGCTCCTGTTCCTGGCGCTGGCAATTTCGCTGGCAGTGGACCGACTCGCTTGACCTTTGGGGACGGTTCATGACTTGACCCCCATCGTGCTCAGCAGCAAGAAAATCTCGATATTTCCATCTACGCCCGGTAATTGGGATTGACTTTCGCCTACAATCTCGAGGCCAATTTCACGTACAAACTCGGCAATGCCGTCGACGGCTTTTTGCCGCAAGTCAGGATCGCGGATGATTCCTCCCTTGCCAACCTGCTCTTTCCCTACTTCGAATTGCGGTTTGACCAAAGCCAGCAGGTTGCCGCCAGGCTTCAGATGCGGCAACAAGCTTGGTAAAATCAGCTTAAGTGAAATAAACGACAGATCGAAAGTAGCCAGGTCGACTTTCTCCGGCAAGGCATCCGCTTCAAGGTAGCGCACATTAATACCTTCAATTGAGATCACACGTGGGTCCTGCTGAAGTTTATTGTGCAGTTGGCCGCGGCCTACATCCAGGGCATAGACTCGCTGAGCTCCGCGCTGAAGTAAGCAATCAGTGAATCCTCCGGTTGAGGCACCGACATCCGCAACCGTCATACCTGATACATCCAGATTGAAAACGTCCAGAGCGCCGTCCAGTTTCACTCCGCCCCGAGAAACAAATGGATGATCGCTTCCCTTTATCCTTATCTCGGCTTCATTGGACACTCTGGTTCCGGGCTTATCAATCCGGTGCTCGCCCACAATCACTTTACCTGCAATTATCAGTGCCTGAGCTCGCGTACGACTCTCGACCAGATTCCGGTCGACCAGTAGCTGATCAATGCGAACTTTATCGGATTTTACCATCACTAAAATTCATGCAGATTGTTCAGAAGCTTCTGATCTGGCAACCAGTTCAAGAACCGCCTTGACAATTCCGCCGGTGTCCAGACCTAGTTCCCGCCGCAACACAACTGGATCACCGTGCGGAACAAACTGGTCCGGTACTCCAAGTGAGATCATCGGAACCTGGACCCGGTTGGCTTGTAAACATGCGGCCACAGCCTGGCCGAACCCACCCGCCAGAACATTCTCCTCAATCGTCAGAACATGGCCGGCAACTTTTGCCAACTCGACAATCAGATCCACATCGAGCGGTTTGACAAACCTGGCGTCGACAACCGTTGCGGAGATATCCCGCTCGGTCAATATCTCAGCAGCCCTCAAGGCCGAGTACAGCAGGGGGCCGACCGTCAAGATCAGCACTTGCGGTTTGGTTTGCGGCGTTCGAACAACACGGCTTTTGCCTAATGCAAGAACCCCGGGCTCTGGATCGAGTTTTACGCCGATAGCCGCTCCACGCGGATAACGGATCGCCGCCGGGCCGGGCAGACTCAGCGCGGTCTGCAGCATGTTGACCAGCTCATTCTCATCGGCCGGCGCCATGATTGTCATGTTCGGCAAGGTCGCCAGATAGCTTAGATCAAACAAGCCATGGTGGGTGGGTCCGTCGTCTCCAACGATCCCGGCCCGGTCCAACGCGAAAGTCACCGGCAAATTCTGTAGACAAACATCATGATGAAGCATGTCGTATGAACGCTGTAGAAAAGTTGAATAGATGGCAACTACCGGCCGCAAACCTTCACAGGCCAGGCCGGCGCCAAAAGTTACCGCATGCCCCTCGGCAATCCCGACATCGAAAAAACGATCCGGGTATTTCTGGCCAAAAGCGCTCAGGCCGGTCCCGTCAGGCATAGCCGCAGTAATAGCTACTACTTTCTCGTTGGTGTCGCCTTGTTCTAAAAGCGCCTTCGAAAACACTGAGGTATAGCTCGGCGGGCCAACTTTTACGCTTTTGATAGGCTCACCGGTCTTGATCGAAAAGGGACCGATTCCGTGAAAACGGCTGGGTTCTTTCTCTGCCCGGGCATAGCCTTTGCCCTTTTTGGTCCTGACATGAACCAGGACCGGGCCGTCGAGGCTTTTTACATTTTGAAAAATAGCCAGCAAGGCATTGATATCATGACCATCGACCGGCCCGACATATTGGAAATTCAGTCCCTCAAACAAAATCCCGGGAGTAAACAACGCTTTTGTGCTTTCGACTGCCCGGCGCATCCAATGCAGGGTCGTCTCACCGAAACGCGGGTAGTTGTTCAAGGCGCCCTTAATCCTGCGCCTAAGCATATTGAAAGTACTGCTGGACAGCTTGTGGCTGAGCCATTTACTCATGGCACCTACTTTTGGAGAAATGAACATTTCGTTATCGTTCAGTACAACTACCAGGTTGCGCTCCAGCGAGCCGGCATGGTTCAAGGCCTCAAAAGCCAGGCCGCCCGTCATTCCGCCGTCACCGATAACGGCCACGACTTTGCCTTTTTCACCTTTCAGCAGCTTGGCCTCGGCAATGCCTAATGCTCCGCTAATGCTTGTTGAGGCATGGCCCGCTCCGAAGCAGTCGTGTTCACACTCTGCCCGGCGGGTAAACCCGGACAGACCGCCACTCTTTCGCAGGGTTGAAAAACGTTCTCGACGGCCGGTTATCAGCTTGTGAGCGTAAGCCTGGTTGCCAACGTCCCAGATTATCGGGTCAACAGGCGATTGAAATATATAATGTAACGCTACAGTGAGGTCGACTACCCCTAAAGAAGAAGCCAGGTGCCCGCCATTTTGGCTGACTACCTCGATAATGCGGGTACGAATTTCCTGGCAGAGCTCCTCGAGTTGATCTTCTCGCAGTCTGCGTAAATCCAAAGGCGAATATATCTGGTCTAGCAAAGACATGGCCCTTATCCTCTCGAGTTCAAGGCATCCTAGCTTCTTAGTGTTCACGGAATCAAGCTTGTTCTGACTATCGGGCCAATCAGACTCGGATCGCCACAACTACCGAATATTATCCATTCTTTTCGGCAATCTCCGTTGTGTTCATTGTCTTGCCACCACCAAAGAGGACATGCTAGCATAACAATGATGTTTGAGTATCAACCTTACTATCAGGATGGTACTAATTCGAACCTTTTGTAACTTCAAAGGGATGTGAAAGTTATGACATATAGATTAGCAATTGGATTTGTCGCCTTTATGCTTGTCGTTCTAATAGTTGCAGATTGCGGTAGCGATAAAGCCGGGCTCGGTGATTTCTGCGAAAAAGACAGCGACTGCAGTTCCGGTCTTGTTTGCGAGGAGGGTGTCTGTATCAAAACCTCTTCTAATGTGTGTGATCCCCCCTGTGGTGAGAATGAAGTTTGCCATAATGGCACCTGCGTCGTCCAGGGCGATCCTGAAGACAAAGACGGCGACGGCCATCAAATACCACCCGATGGGAACGATTGTGACGACTTCAATGCCAACGTGTTTCCGGGAGCAGTTGAGTATTGTGATGCGATAGATAACAACTGCGACGGAAATACAGATGAGAATTGCCCGGCTTGCCCGGCGGGGACTGCCCAGGATTGCGGGACTGATGTCGGTGAATGTACTGTCGGTGTTCAGAGTTGCACGGACGGACTCTGGGAGGCCTGCAGCGGTATTTCTCCCGTACCCGAATTGTGCGACGGCAAAGACAACGATTGTGATGGAATGACCGACGAAACCTGTCCATGCACCGACGGTGAACAATTGACTTGCGGGCTGAATCAGGGCACCTGTGTCGAGGGGACCCAGACCTGTGAGTCGGGCGCCTGGACGGGCTGTCATGGCGGTCAACTGCCGCAGCAAGAAACCTGCGACAACCAGGATAATGACTGCGACGGCACTATCGATGATGGGTTCAACCTGGCCTTTCCCTGTCAGGGTGAAGGAGAATGTGGTGCCGGTATTGTGGAATGTGCTGCAGAATTCAACACCAGGTGTGACTCCATGCCGGGCGGCTCCAACGACCAATCATCCGTCGAAATCTGCGATCTGAAAGATAACGATTGCGATGAACTGACAGATGAGGGACTTGAAGGAGATCAGGCGCCCAATGAATGTACTATTGCCGAAGATGTCGGGGCCCTGCCCGACGACGGATCGTCACAGATAATCTCCGGAAATCTTTGGCCTCCAGGCGACGAAGACTGGTACAAGGTTTTGGCAACCGATGATGTGCTCGAAGACCTCGAAGATAACTGCGATCGCTTCAATTTCAAGATTCGTTTCTTAGAAAACCCCGGCGGAAATATGCTGATTGATGTCTATGCTGAGAGCTGCTCTGACCCGACCGATTTGTGTACCGACGATACCGAATATGATCACGCCTACAACGGCCAATTCGAAAACGAACCGCTCGTGGGCCAGTGTCCCTGCAGCGCGGATTCTCTCGAAAATCAGACAATCTGCAGCAGCGAGCCAAAAACTTTTTATTTCCGAGTCCATGGTCCTAGCGGACAAGACGCCACCTGCGAGAACTATCAAATCTCGATTTCCAACGGAGTCGAATAACCTTGACCCGGCTACTCCTAGAACCTCTGCCGGCAACTTGATTGAGGAGTTCCATGAGCCAACCAAAGAGATTCGGGTTCTATTCATTTTTAATTGGGCTGTTTGCCTGCAGTTGCGGCCCTCAAGAAGATGGTAATATCGCACTTAAAATTCACTATACCCAACCCGCTTCTGTGACCGACGACATTCGCGGGGAAGGTGCTCCCACTCAAGGCCAGCCCCCACCATATATAAGCGATTTCCGATTGTGCGTCACGGCCGCCGACATGGAAAAAGCCAAATGCGCCAATTTCAACCTGGCCGATTACCAGCAATCCGGCAAGGCCAAAATCGGCGGAATCCCGGTCGGCCACAACCGCAAGGTAACCTTTCAGGGCTACGACTTCAGTGATCGACAAGTTTATTGGTGCGGCCAGGCCGAAGGCCTGTCTATCGGAAAAAACTCGACAACTCAGGTCAACATGTTCATCACGGCTTGTACCGACTTCACATTGACTCGCGGTGAACTGGAAACCGCGCGTGTGTTCCACACGGCCACCAAACTTACCGACGGCCGGGTTCTGATTGTGGGCGGATTCAATACGTTTTCGACCAACGAGATCTGCACCGATGGCGAGTGTTTGCGCCTGTTTGCTACCAATTCGATCGAGATTTACGATCCAATGACCGGCCTGTTCGAAGTTGTGCCCGGGTTGGCACTGAACACCCCGCGCGGAATGCACACGGCGACTCTACTCCCGGATGGCAAGGTTTTAGTCGCCGGTGGCTGTGAACAAGCTATCTGGTACCAGACTTTCAATAACGGCCCGCGCACTCTGATCGAAGTTGCCAGCCAGGGTTGGGGAACTGCCGGAACTACCGGAGAAATCATCGATCCAGCCTCCCCTCCTGTTCAGGCGATTTCGAATGCGATGCAAACCTCCCGGGCACTTCACAGTGATTTAGCCCTGCCAAACGGCGATGTGTTGCTAGTCGGGGGAATGGCTATCGGCAATATTTCTCAACGCTCGGCAACCCGCTATACAAACGGCAATTTCGAAGAGATGCCGGCCGTCTTGACGGTAGCTCGCCAGGGCATGCTGCTGATTCCCTTTTCTGAATCGAACGGAGTAAGTGCCTTAGTCTGGGGCGGTAACAGTCCTCCCCTGGCCGGGGCCGGCACTTTCGCAGAAATACTAAAAGCCGACGGTTCCGGTTTGGTAACCAACGATGTTCCGGGATTCGTATCCAACCAAAGCCCCCGGGGTCTGCCGGCATTTTATGCTTCCGGGACCTCGATCGGCACGGATCAAGTATTGGTGACCGGCGGAATGTTTGTCGATCTCTCAATGTCCCCAACCCTGACCAAACCCGATGTTCTTCAGAAGTACCGGGTAATCGATCTTCAGCCAGGAGCGGAATCCATGACCGACCCGATAAACGACACCAACGTCATGGGTTATTTCCGGGCTTTCCACTCAACCACAATGCTTGCAAAAAAACTTCAAGCCGAAGACCAGGCCATGAGAGTCATCATTGCCGGTGGGCTGACATCAACCCAATTTCCATCTGTAATGGACTTTGAACCGCAAGACAAAGCGGAGTTTTTCTCTGCCTGGGAAGAAGAAGGCCAGGCTTTCGGCCCGATTCAAATCAAGGGCATTTCTGTTCACATGAACAAGCCGCGAGCCGTGCATACCGCCACACCCCTTGATGACAGTTCAATTTTATTTGTCGGGGGCTTTTCAACACTCAGCGATGATCTGATCATCTCGGGCACTGCGGAAATCTTCAATCCAACACCCAGACAACTCAGAATAGAATAGAACCACGCGGGAGGTACCATGAAAAAGCCGTTACGTATTCTGATTGTTTTTGCAGCGGCTGTTGGCGCATTACTTCTATCACTTGCTTGCGGCAGTGACAAAGTGCCTGCGGGGGGGTTTTGTGACATCGACACCGACTGCGCCGAGGGCTTGATCTGCAAACAAAACATTTGCATCGAGCCTGGCAGTGGCGATTGCGAGCCTGCCTGCGGCGACGAATTCGTCTGTCGCGACGGTGAATGTGTGCCGATCAGCCCCGATTCGGATAAAGACGGAGATGGCTGGCTGGCAACCGAAGATTGCGACGACCTCGATCCCTTCACTTACCCGGCTGATCCAGACAATGGCATTCCGGGCGGGTTTGAATTCTGGGACGGCAAAGACAACGATTGCGATGGCGTAACCGACGAAGATTGTCGTCCTTGCCGTACAGGCGACACTCAGCCATGCGGCACCGATCAGGGCGAATGCACACCCGGTGTCCAGACCTGTACTGACGGCATTTTCGGCGAGTGCAGCGGCCAGGGTCCTGTGCCCGAAAAGGACGATGGCCTTGACAACGACTGCGACGGGTCAATCGATGAAGGCCTGCCCTGTAACAATGGTGACACACGGGATTGCGGCACTGACGTCGGCGAGTGTGTGCCCGGACAACAGCTTTGTGAAAACGCTGTCTGGGGCCTCTGCCAGGGACAAATGGCTGCGGCTGAGATATGCGACAGCAAAGACAACGATTGCGACGGCCAGACCGACGACGGTTTCATGCCGGGACTGTTCTGTGACGGTGTCGGTGAATGCGCGGCCGGAAACTTCGAATGTGCCACGGAAACCACTATTCGCTGCAGTACCGAACCCGGCGGCAGTCAAGACCAATCGAGCTCAGATATCTGTAACGGACTCGACGACAACTGTGACGGCCAGACCGACGAAGCTTTCAATATCGGTGAAAGCTGTATCGGCACCGGGTTATGCGGTAACGGGAGCAGAGAATGTCTCACCGAATCGACAGCCATTTGCAGCAGCGACCCCGGCGGCAGCCAGGATCAAAGCCTGACTGATATCTGCGATGGCTACGACAACAATTGCGACGGCAGTACCGACGAGGACTACGGGGTTGGCCAAACTTGTGAAGGCGAGGGAGAGTGCGGCCCAGGCCAAGTTGAATGCGCAACCACCGACACAACAATATGCTCGACCAATCCCGGCGGCAGTCAGGATGGTTCACTGGCTGAAACCTGCGACGGGCTCGACAACGATTGCGACTCTGAAACCGATGAAGGCACAGACGCCGAGCTGTGCAGCCCGCTACCGGCGCATGTAGTCAATGCCGTCTGCAACCCAGCCGAAGCCGCCTGCTCGATGACCGATCCGGCGACAGACTGTGAAACCGGCTGGTGGGATTTGAACGGTGAATACGCCGACGGCTGTGAAATGGGGGATGACGCCAGCGGTAATACCTGTGAGCAGGCAATCATGCTTCAGGACATTAGCGACGCCGATGGCGGCGGCCTGGTGGAAATCTCCGGTCAATTGATTCCGGCCGGAGATCAGGACTGGTATAAAATCACCGGGCTGGACGAACTGGACGCTGACGAAGCTATTGACGGATGCGACGACTACAATGTCGAGATAGTTTTCACTTCCAAACCGGATGGCATCGTGTTCGACGTTGCTGTGGATTTATGCTCGAACACTGCCTGCGCGTCGGATGATATTTTCAGCTACGACTATGACCCCGATCCACCGATTGCCGGTATTGGCGAGTGTCCCTGTTCGATGACCAACATAGAAGGCATGAATATTTGCAGCAAAGAGGATCGAATCTTCTATATCCGGGTTTATCGTGTTGCCGGTTATCCGGTCACCGACGAATCATATACACTAGAGATTTCAAACGGCATATAGATAATATTTAATCAGGCTCTTTGCCTCACAAAATCGGCAATTCCCAAAAGAGCATCGGCAGGATCGCCAAATATCGCAAGCTCTCGCTCGGCTTCTTCGATCAGCAGCTTGACTCTTGAGCGTGAGTTCTCCAGGCCGGCTATGGCTGGGTGAGTTTGCCGAAGGTTGGCCTCGTCAGAGCCGGTCGGTCGACCCAGGCTCTGCTGATCTCCCCGGTGAGCCAATAAATCATCGACAATTTGAAAAGCCAGACCCAGCGCCCGGCCATAGGCGGACAGCGCCTTGATTTGATCATCATCGGCTCGGGCCACTACCCCGCCCAATTCAACCGCGGCTGTGAACATCGCCCCGGTTTTACGAGCGTGATTGAACTCTACTTCTTCTACAGACAAGGGCTGTTTTACCCGCCGGATGTCGTCAGCTTGCCCGGCCACCATTCCTAACGGTCCGGCGGCGCGTGAGATCAGCCCAACAGCCCGCTGCAGTTGCTCGGCCTCCACCCCTCGAGACAAGACATCAAAGGCATGCGTCAATAAAGCATCGCCCGTCAAAATGGCCATAGCCTCGCTAAAAGCTTTATGGCACGAGGGCTTGCCCCGCCGAAAATCATCATCGTCCATGGACGGCAAGTCGTCATGTACCAACGAGTAGGCATGGATCAGTTCGAGGGCACAACCGGCCAGGACGGCTCGTCGTTCATCAACTCCGCAGGCCCTGGCGGCAGCCAGAACAAGCAGCGGGCGCAGGCGCTTGCCGCCCCCCAAAACAGCCTGCTGCATTGCAGCAGCAAGCTCGGCCGGGCATTGCCGGGAAGCCGAGATCTCGGCCAGAATTTCTTCCAAGTCTATGTCGATAACCGGTTGCCAGCTAGCGCTATAAGCCTGCAGATCAAAGTCCGGCATGCTCAACTTTCTTTGTCGTCTTCTGCCTCAAAAGACACTTTACGCTCTTTGCCGTGTTCTGAAATCAGGGCCTGGACTTTTTTCTCAGCCAGATCCAGTTTCTTCATGCCCGCAGCCGCAAGCTTCATACCCTTTTCAAACAACTCGATTGAACTGTCCAAAGACAGATCGCCGTCTTCGAGTCGGCTGACTATTTTTTCAAACTCCTCCATCAACGATTCGTAACTCTTTGACTTGCTCGACTTTGATTTCTTCGCGGCAGACACCATGGTTCGCTCCTTGTCAGCCATTGTTTCAAGACAAGGCTCAATGGGTCAACAGAAATTAGCAGTCAAGAGACAAGGGGTCGGAGGGTCTCATATGATTCCGCTGCAAAACCCCTCTACTTGCGAGCGGCTCGTTTTGCCCGCGGGGGTGGCACACGAGCACGAATCAAGTGAAGTTCCCCGCGTTTG
>JAFDKH010000137.1 GCA_019307065.1 Deltaproteobacteria bacterium | reverse complement strand
GAAGCCAGTAAAACTAAGAGATTGAAAAACCAGCGCGACAGTCAGGGCAGCAAAACACCACCAGATTCCGGCTCGCCCGATGGCGGTAAAAGCAACCACGGGAATAATTAAAAAAACCGATACATTGGCGTTGGCCAGGCCCCCGGTATGATAATTGGCTATCGAACATCCAACCAGCAACATTCCGATGATTACGTGAGAAACGATACCCAAAACAGCAATATTTTTTCTCAGCCATACTATCAGACCTGAGGCTGTCAGCCCCAGGGCCAAGAGGGTTAGGCTCAACGACCAGTGATCGTAAGCGAAAAACGAAATAGTCCAGACAACACCGAAAAAAGACAGCAGGATGGCAGTTAGATTGGTTACTCGTAAACGTCTCAATATTTCAACGTCTTCGACATCCTGAGCACCGCTGGTCAGAATATTCTCGACCAGATCCCACGCACGTCCAAATACCCGACTCATTATGCGTGAGCCTCCGGGTCACTCATACCCTTCCCGGATGACGCCCATTTACGCAGTAAAAATAGTACGATCGGAGAAACTAATGCTATCAATGCATAAATCAGCCACATAGTTTCCGTATTTTGCTGACCGGTTTCCGGGCAGTAGCGCGACAGGAACCAGCCTGCATAAAACCCGGTAATCATCTTGGTCAAGAACCAGGGGAACTGTCCAATGCCCATATAAATACCGGTTTTTCCTTCCGGGGCAATCTCGGCAATATATTGCAAAAAGCGTGGTTGCCACATGGCTTCGCCTATCGTCATCAAGAAAATGTAGGCGTAC
Organism: Deltaproteobacteria bacterium; assembly: GCA_019307065.1. Classification (GTDB taxonomy): domain Bacteria; phylum Myxococcota; class B64-G9; order B64-G9; family B64-G9; genus JAFDKH01. Next base: position 21,352 of record JAFDKH010000137.1, on the reverse strand, counting down.
AGCAAGCCTGTATGCGGTCCAATCGCCAGCAGAAAAGTCGGGGCGGCCATAACAAAGGTTCCCCAGATCATCATGCGATACACATTGGCTTTGGCGGTCAAGGCCGCCACCAGGGGCGCAAAGAGGAATATCAGCAGAGGGTTGATATTGGATATCAACTCGTAGTTTTCGCTTACGAATCCTGAAAATGAATATTTGATATAGGAAGGCAGAGTCAGCCAGTTGTGCGCGAAAAGAGTCTGAACTGGAATCAAGATAAAAATGAAAAATACGAAGTGACCATTTCTAAAGGCATGATCCGGCCTGCGTTTCAAGAAGAGGATCAGGGCCGGTGCCAGGAGTGCCAGAAACACTCCAATCCTGATCGGCAAATCAAATGCCGTCTCGCCGGTTTGCAGAAAATACAAGAAATTCTCGAGTGGTTCGTCAACTATGTAATCCAGCAAGACTACTGTTCCTAGAATCGAGATTATAAAAAGCAAGATGAACTGCAGATCCCACAGGACCACTACCGGTTTGGACTCGGACTCCTGGTTCGGCTCTTTGTCCTGCTCAGGTTCGGCTGATTGTTGCTTGACCATTTCGGTCGCCAGCTTGACCGACTTTTTGGTCATCATCAGGCTGATCACGACAAATCCGAGCGCGGCTGCCGCGGTACAGGCCCAAAAGACGGCGGTCAAGCCGTTGGGTGGCAACGATGCCTCAAAACCCTCGCGCAGGTGGGAGCTGGCCAATCCGATAAAAAAGGCCCCCAGGTTAAACAGCCCGTATAGCATGGCATAGCCCATAGCGGCTGACTTCTTGTCGGTAAATTGTTTAATGCCGGCGTAGGCCGCCGGCTGATACATTCCAAAAGCAATTGCGACAACCAATAAAGAGGCAATCGTCAAGATGAAGAAACCCGACCAGATACCACCGCCCTCGAAGAAATGTCCCGCGACCGAGAGCCCGACTCTACCGATAGTCAACAGCAACAATGACAACCACAACGATTTGCGAACACCGATCCTGTCGGTGACTCCGCCGAGAAACAGCTGAGACAAGGTAATCCCGCAGGTAAAGAATCCAACCACCAGACTGGCATAATGAGGGTCGACGCCAATGTTCTCTCTAAAGAAGATCACCAGCTCGGTAAGGATTCCAAAATAGGCAGCTCCCTCCAGAAAATAAGACAGGTTCAGTCCCCATAGCGCCCTGGGGGCCTTGGCAAAATGAACAAATGGTTCACCGACTTCCTTGATCCCCTTAGCAACGGTCTGACCAAACGATTGTGATTGTTTTAGCTGGCCGTCGTCGGGCTCTGAACCATTTACGTTTTTCTCGGTATCGATGATCTACCTCCGAAAAACACAGAGTTTCTCCGGTATTCCAGACCGTTTTCTTAGCACAGCCCCAGCTGGTTGGCAACGCTTGCCAAGTCATGCTATGTTCCCAACTCCCGAAAGGAGAATCTAAATGAAGCAACTATCTGTGCGCTTGATCGCCTGGCTACCCGTCATAATGTTGCTGATTTCTGCTGATGCAAATGCCGGCTGGCCGACCAGCTCCCGGGTAGACAAGGATGTCTCCAAATACTGGAAGAAGACCTGGCCTGACCTGGAGCTTACCCATGTCACCAAGAAGACCGATTGTGCTAAAGCCGAACTGGAAGATGCCGCCTATAAGAAAAAAACAGGCAAAACTCGAATGCTCAAAGCTTGCTTGATCAAGATTGATGCCTTTGTTGCCAAGGGCTATCGTTACCATATCTATCGCGACACATATGTATATTACGTCAAAAAGAGACTCCGCTCAGTTCAAATGGGTGAAATAGAAAAGGCCTGGAAGGCCGGCGGAGTTCCAGCGCCATCGAATGAAGAAGTGACCCAGATGTTGAAAACACTGGCTAAAGAAATGTTGTCGGCCTCAGACGTCGAAGTCACTATCCACGAAATGGGCAGACCGCGGCCCTACGGTGAAATGTATCGGGTTACCCTGGCCCATGATCTAACTTACGTAAAAGACGGCAAAAAAGAGATGCGCGAAAAGGTCTTTTCGACCCTGCAGTCTGACGGGACAGACTGGAAAGCTGTCCGCGAATTGTCTTTCTAGCAGGAGCGCGGCATGCTTGCATCCAGATTTCCGTTATCTATTTGGCTGGTAGTCTTGGGGTTGATTCTGTCCGGCTGCGCAGACGAGGCTATCGAACCGGAGTTCGTACCGACCATCTCACAGGCACCCGAAGATCCACTGGCCGGTGGTAGCGTTGAGGGCTGCCCGGTATATCTAGCTCAGCGCTGTGAGGCCGGCAAGCAGATGCGCTGCGAGATCTACGACGTAGAGGCTGAAGCCTTCGTCGACGAGCCGGACCCCCTGCTGCGGCGGGTGTTCCTTTACGACCGCTGGTACGATCTGTTCAGTTCGCCCGCGGGGCTGACCGCTGAGCGGGTGTTCTCGGGGCCGATGCCTTCAACGGCGCCGGAGTCCGAGTGGACCGCACCGGAGAACTTCTCCCACTGGGCAGGCTGCGGGGATGCATCGATCTGGACGGGCGCCGCGCTGGTCTCGGACATTTTCCGCTACGCCCAAACCGGAACCGAAGCTGACTACCAGCGCATGGAGGACAAGGTCCGCACCCTGCTGCGCAACTTCGAGGTGACCGGGATTCCCGGGTACCTGGCCCGCTATCACTTTCTGTTGCTCCCGGACGGCACACCCTTAGGCGACGAGCCTATTCTACGCCATGGCGACCCCGAATCGGCCGATCCCCGCGACAACCCGATCGAGTCACTGGACATCGAAGGGCTGCCCGCGGTGTACACCAGCGGGGTCCCCGACGGATCCGGCGGATTCGTCCAGGGGACACCCATGTGGAACGGGCACCCGTCCATCGACCAGTACACCGGCCCAATGACCGCCTTTCCCCTGGTGTACAACCTGCTGCGCGACGAGGAGCTCAAGGCCGATATCGTCCAGCACATGACCTGCTACCTGAAGCGGCTCCGCCGGTTGGAGATTATCAACCTGAAAGACAATCCCGACATCCGCGAGCAGCTGACTGCGTACTTCGCCGGCAACAACCCGAAATTTGATCCGGGAGATCCGGATTTCATGGACCTGGGCAGGCTGGTGGTCTACTACAACGCCGGGTTCAACAGCGCCAACGCCGACAGCTTCGACCGCAGCTGTCCTCAGACTATGGCCATTGAGCCCACCCTTGTGCTGGACGCAGCCGGCGAAAACTTCTTGTTGGAGATGATCGAACTGGGCTTGAACCTGGACGACTCGGACAAACCCCGGCCGGGTCAGATCGATCACTTCTACATCGCCAACGTCCGTGGCGGAGACGCCAGCCACCTGATGCACCTGGCCGCCATGGCCTATGTGTTCACCGGCGACGAACAATACCGCACCTTTCTCTACGACGAGCTGATCGAAAACCTGGGGACTATAGGGGTGGCTAAAACCATGATGGCCTTTAGGCTTCCCGACTGGTGCTTCAAATCCTACGGAGACCACATCACCTACCAAACCCACTGGCAGTTCATCAGCATGCTGGGCGATTCGGAACTGAAGGACGCGATGATCGAGGTCATGCAAGTCGAGGCCTGGCAGAAGGCGCTCTACAACCACCACAGCGCCAAGTTCAACGTGATGTACGCCGCGGTGGTGCCGGACGAGGTGTCCGGCGGCCGCGACCAGGCCATCGAAACCGCCCTGCGCCAGCTGGATCTCTTCGGCGGTAACGACGGCGTGATAAACCCAGCCTTAGATGCTCCCCGACGCACCTACAGCGTGGATCGCGCCGCGGTGATCGACAACCTGCCCGCGGGCATCACGATCCGCTGCCCGAGCGAGTCCGAACGCAGCGCCTGCGAGCAGGGCGGAAGCATCTTCGGAATACCCATGGAACAGGAGATCATCTCCTACGAATGCGACGGTCGGCCCGGCGAGTGCCTCATGGACGACGGGCTGTGCAGCGAGGGCATCGCCAGCGAGGGTCTGCCGCCGGATCTGCGGCGCTACGGCGACTTCATGTGGCAACGCAGCCCCTTCGACATCGGCGCCGCTTACGCGGTCGAGGGCCGGAAGCAATCTCCCGGCCGGGACCTGACCGAACCGTTCTGGATGGCCCGCCACTATGGATACACATCCACGGGCCAGGGCCAGGTGCTGGCCTGGCGCGAAGTAGGCGCCTGCCGTTGAACGGTTGCCAAAATCGCTTTTCATACTTATCATGTAGGCATGACCTTGAGACGCACACTGATTCTGACAGTCATATTAGTGGGAATAACCACTGCCGCCGCGGCACAGCCATTTAGACGCGGGCCATTTTTACAGCAACTCAATACCGACAGCATCGTAGTTGTCTGGGAGACCACTAGCTCGACCGATGGGCGCGTTGAATACGGGCTCGATTCCAACTATGGCCAAACAGTCACTGATCCCGACTCGGGTACCCATCATGAGCTGAGCCTGACCGGATTATCGGCCTCCACGACCTATCATTACAAAGTCGTCTCGAACGGAGTCGAGAGCCCCGACTGCACTTTTGCGACAGCTCCGGCGGGTCGCGAACCTTTTCGCTTCGTCGTTTTTGGCGACAACCGCGACGAAGACGGAGATCACAGTAATCACGAAGCCTTGATCCCGGCTATTATAGTCGAGAATCCCGAATTCATTATCAATACCGGTGACATGGTTGACGTCGGCATTTTCAATTCTATGTGGGACAAGTTTTTCGAAATCGAGTTCGAACTGCTGCGCAACGTTCCGCTCTGGCCCACTTTCGGCAATCACGAACAGTATGACTTTGCCAACACGCAATACCGCGGCCTTTTTTCATTACCGCTCCACACCGACAATCAAGAACGCCGCTATTACGATTTTCGCTATTCCAATTGTCATTTCATTATTTTTAATACCCACGATATCATCTACGGAACCTGGCTTTCATCCGATCAACAAACCTATATCGAAAGCAAGTTGGCATCGGTTGCCGCCGATCCGGCCGTCGAGCATATTTTTTTGGTAGGTCATCATGGCCCCTACTCGTCGTCGAATCATGGTGGTTCATCTACCATTCGTAATTTCGTCGAAGGCCTGACCCAGCTGAACCGAATCGATTATTTTTTCTCCGGCCACGATCACACCTATGAACGCTGGGAGGCCGATACAGGTTTGAAAGGCTTCGTTACCGGCGGGGGCGGAGCCGGTCTCTACAGCCAGGACGATCCCGGTGCCAGCTACTCGAAATTCTACGTAAAAGACTACCACTATCTGCTGGTCGAAGTCGCCGGCGACTGGGTCAGAGTCTGTCCCCGCTATCAAGACGGATCCCCGCTCGAAGCCTGTCTCGAAACCGGTGTTCAACCTGATGAATGCAATAGCCCGGCCGATTGCGACGGGTTCCCGCATGATCCCTGCCCGGGTTCTTTCAGCTGTGAAAACAACTTGTGCATCTGGACCTGCGATTCAACTGAACCCGACGGGGGAGAGCCGGATGGCGGCTTTGATGCCGGTGAACAAGACGCCGGCGCCGACCAGGGGCCGGATGGCGCCGATCAAGGTGGCCCACAAGATCATGACGACGGCTCTACAGCTGTCGACCAGGATCAGCCAGACGCCGGTGACTTAGGCCCAGCTGACGATCAGCCATCAGACTCGGGAGCTGCAGACGAAGACCCGCTCAGCGATAGCGGCCCAACCACCGATCAAGATCAGCCGGCCGCTTCAGGTTGTGGGTGCGCATCTGCTGACTACCCGAACCCGATTGGCGCACTAATATTCTTGGCAGCATTCATTCGACGCCGAAAACGATAGGCTATTTGCAGCCTTTCAAAATTTGTTTCAGCGCAGGAAGTTCCTTGGAGTCTTTGGGTATCATTTTTGAGTATATTCGATATTCCCGACAGGCTGCTTTGTTCTGGCCGAGTTGAGCATAGGCAATCCCAAGACTGCGATGGGCTGGGGCTAACCTGGGGTTGGCCTTCAGGGCTTGCTTGAAAAACTTAACCGCCGCTTTGAAGCGCTTACTGCGGATAGATTTATTGCCTTCCTTGTAGAACTTCAAAGCCTGTTCTTTTGAATATTTTGGTTTCTTGACTACGGCCACCGTACCCTTTTTCTTCTTCTTCTTTTTCTTCTTCTTGTCTACAGGCTTTTTATCCACAATTTTCTTATCTAAAGGTTTTTTATCTGCTTGTTTTTCAACTCCCGCATCAGAAACCATAGCGATGGCTCCGCTGTCGGCAGGCTTCTGATCGCCTTGATCAAGTGTACCGGCATCGATCTTGCCGGGCTTATCAACAACGGTTCCGGCATGATTGGCAGCAGATTTATCGTCAGCGGAATCCAAAACCTTGAGTTTCTTAATAAAATACCAGGCCGAATAACCACCCGCACCGAGCAGAATAAAAATCAATACAACCCATAAACCAGTCCGAGACGGTTTGGCGACATCAACCGCGGCCGGTTTTTCGATGGGTGCTTCTTCCGGCATCGGCGCAGAAGTTGGCAGCTTCATCTGGATCGATTCATCAGGTTTCTGCGCTACCGGTTGGGTTGTGCTGCTAGGTGCTTCAGCGCCGGAATCACCTGCCCAGGGAGTCTCTTCTTTTACGCCTTCGCCTGAACCACGCATGACATAGGTACTTTTCCGGCGTCCTTCCAGTGGTGGTGGAGCTTCAGGTGTCGGCAGGACAATGCCCGGCTCTGGTAAGGGAGGCGGCGCCGCACCAGCAGCCTCCGCCTGCGGTTGAATCGGTTCTACTTCCGGTAGATTCTGCTCTAAAGGTGGCGGTGTGACCGCAACCGGGGCCGGGCTGGGTTCAGCAACCGGGGGAACTTGTTGTTCTGGTTGAGGCTCTGGTGCAACAGCTTCAGGTGTAACCTCAGGTTGGGGTTGCTCAGCCGGCGCTTGTACCAGCGGAGCCTCTCCCGCTCCAGCTGCGGCCTCTTCCTTGGCCTTGACGAATTCAGGCATATTGTCAGACGAGAACCCGCTGGCAGCCCACTGAGCGGCTGCCGAAGCCCAATCCCCACCTGCTGGTGGTTCACCTGGGCCGGCTACTGGAGCGGCCTCCTGCCCTGGGGCAGGTTCCGGGGGAGGTTCACTGACTGCTTCTTCGGTTTCAGGAGTTTCGGGCGCGGCTTCTTCGGTTTCAGGAGTTTCGGGCGCGGCTTCTTCGGTTTCAGGAGTCTCGGGCGCGACTTCTTCGGTTTCAGGAGTCTCGNGCTTCTTCGGTTTCAGGAGTTTCGGGCGCGGCTTCTTCGGTTTCAGGAGTTTCGGGCGCGGCTTCTTCGGTTTCAGGAGTCTCGGGCGCGACTTCTTCGGTTTCAGGAGTCTCGGGCGCAACTTCTTCGGTTTCAGGAGTCTCGGGCACAGCTTCTTCTGTTTCAGGAGTCTCAGGCACTGCCTGTTCGGGTACTGGCTCAGGGCCCCAGGCCGGCGCCACAAAGGACGCCTCGGGTGATTGGGACTCGGTGGCAGGTACCTCTTCAGCCGCTAATTCAGCTGTCGCCGATTCAACCGGCCATGCCTGATCTGTTGCAGTTTCTTCAGTTTGAGGTTGTCCTTGATCTGGTTGTTGGCTGGCAGAATCATCTGAGCCCGAACCAGCATCTCCCCACAAAAGAGAACCCGAATCCCAGGACTGTCCCGGACCGGTCGGTTTTTCGCCAGTCTGCTCGGACTGTGCCGGCTCTTGATCCGAAGGCTCTTGGACCGCTTCGGAAGTTACCTGCTCAGAAGATTCCGGCCCAGCCTGGACCTGGTCAGCGGATGGTGTCTGCCCGGTTGGGGCAGGTTCAGCTTCAGCGGCGTCAGCCGTTTCAGATTGCTCCAAAGGAATATCTGTACCTGGCTGAACAAGAACCAGGGATACCTGACAAGTCGGACAGACAACAGGCCCGCCCTGATCGATGAGTTCCTGGCTCACTTCGTAGCGCATCTGGCACTGAGTGCACAACGCTTCCATCAGACCCACTCCTTATGACAAATTACCTTGCCATTTCGCTGGTCGATGCTTGCAATTCAACTTTCTTCACTAAAAAAAGCATAAAACGCAATGGCTTAGTTTGGCAAGAAAAAAACCATTTTTGTTTTAGCCAGACCAGATAGTCCTACACCAATCTCTCATACTTGATCTGACGAGTAATATCCTGCATAAGGTTTGACTATGAGATCGATAGTTATAGGAACCGCTGGACACATCGATCATGGTAAGACCTCGCTGGTCAAGGCCCTGACCGGGACAGACACTGACCGCCTCAAGGAAGAGAAATCACGAGGCATCACAATTGAGCTGGGTTTTGCGCACCTGGATCTGGGCGAAGGCCTCAGGGCCGGAATCGTCGATGTACCCGGCCACGAACGTTTCATCAAGAATATGGTGGCCGGCACCAGCGGGATCGACCTGGTTCTAATGGTTATTGCCGCCGATGAAGGTGTAATGCCCCAGACTCGCGAACATCTGGACATTTGTAATCTATTGGGTATCGAGCATGGCGTCGTAGTTCTAACAAAAACCGACATGGTCGACGATGCCGAGTGGCTCACGCTTGTCGAGGAGGAACTCAGAAACGAACTCACCCAGACTTTTTTAGAAAACAGTCCGATTGTCCGGGTGTCGAGCAAGACAGGTGAAGGAATCGACAAGCTGATTGAAGTACTCGGTCAAGCAGCTTTAAAAATAGAGCAACGTTCAAGCGATGCCCCGGCCTATCTGGCGATCGACAGGGCATTTTCCATGAAGGGGTTCGGCACGGTCATAACCGGCACATTGGTTGCCGGAATATTCAGAATCGAAGATGCAGTCGACATTCTTCCGGACCCAAAAAAGCGGGCTCGTAATCTTAAGATTCGGGGTTTGCAGGTCCACGGTCTTGACCAGCTTCAGGTCCAGGCCGGTCAGCGCCTGGCGGTCAACCTGGCCGGAGTCGAACGCTCAATCCTGTCGCGGGGACAAGTACTGGTTCAGGCGAACACACTCGAGGCAGGCCATGAATTCGAGGGCAGCCTGCAACTGGTCAAAGGCGCCAAGCCTATTCGTATACGGACCCGGGCCATTTTTCATGCCGGGACAGCCAGAACCGAAGCAAGGGTGGACCTGATTGGCAGCCAGGTACTCGAACCAGGTGGCCAAGCTTATGCCAGGTTTCTGTGTTCCGATCCGGTAGCCGCCCTGCCCGGTCAACAGTTTATTCTGCGCGGCTTCACTCCGATCAAGAAACGCGGTACAACTCTGGGAGGCGGAAAAATCATGACCATCCTGCCTCCCAGACGCCGCCGCAAAGAAAGGGACTTGTTGATTAAAGAGCTCGAGACTCTCAAGCATGGCAAGCTTGATGAACATCTTGTTATACTACTCGAACATGCCTCAACCGCCGGGTTGAATATTCCCGGCTTGAGTATGCGCTCGGGAGTAGGTACAAAAACTGTTGGCCGTGAGTTGGACAAACTTATGGCCACCAAACAAGTAATCAAATACGATCGGGAAAAAGGTCGCTATTTGGCAGCTATTGTACTTTCAAATTTAGCAAAAAAGGCGCAAGTATTGTTGACTACTTTTCACGAGCAAAACTCAATGCTGCCGGGTATGCCGCTCGAACAACTTCGCACTACCCTATCCAAAGACCTCGAGCAACGTTTGTTCAAGCTCCTGATCGACAGCCAGGTGCGTGCCCAGGCATTGGTACAACAGGGCGATGTCATCCGGCTCGCCAGTCATCGAGTCTTGCTTGATGAGGCCAAGAGCAAAATCGAACAGGCTGTCCGCAACATATACGAAGAGACCGGCTTTGCCCCTTTACGAGTTACACAGATTGCCGAGCGAGTTAAGCAGCCTGATGCCGAAGTGTTAGACCTGGTTCACCATTTGACGAGGACCGGATTCATTACGCATGTTTCGGGTGACATGTACGTGCCGACTGCCGCGCTGGATAAACTGCGCCGTCGATTGATCGACCATCTTAGCGAGCATAAGGAAATATCCACCCAGGATTTCAAGAGCATGGTTGGCGCCTCTCGTAAACACGTCATTCCATTGGCGGAATTCTTCGACCAGGAAAAAACAACAATCCGGCGCGGACAAATAAGAATACTCAGAAAACAAAGTTCCGGGTAAACAGGAGGACAAAATAATGCAGGGCGTCGACAAGAGAAGAACAGCGCGAGTAGCTATCAATTTCAAAGTCAAGCTCGATACGATTCGGGGGACTTTTAATGGGGTCGGGCGAGATATCAGCGAGGGCGGTATTGGAGTCTACTTGGAAAAATTACCTCCGCTAAATAGCTCGGTAGGCGTCCGTTTTTCATTCCCTGATATAGACGATGAAATTAAGATAACCGGTGAAGTAATGTATCATCGGCGCGGTGAACCGGGAGTCTACGACGACTGGGTTGGGGTCAAATTCCTGCGAATGGACTCTTTCAGTCAGACAACAATACATAAATTCATCAAGACCAACTACGATTCATCCCAACCCTTGATGCACACTCCGCCACCTCTGCCGAAATAGCTTCTAAGCAACCATTCAGGCTGGCCGTTCTACCAGGTCATCAACGAACCAGCTGATCGGATTGCAATATCTAAAATTCCCTCTGGTAAAATTCCGAAAAGCAGAATCGTGACGGAGACCAGGATTGCCACAAGGGTAAGTGGGCCGGTTACCCTGACCTCGGTCCCTGCTTTGCCCGGGCGCATAACCATGGCCGCCACAAGCCCCAAGCTCATCACTAAAACCAAGCCCAGGCTCAAGGCCGCCACAACGGCTGTCCCCGTCCAGCCAGCCTCCACCAGGGTTTCTAAAAGATATAGACGTGAGAAAAAACCAGCTGTCAACGGCATACCGGCCATACATAACAGGGCCAAACCAACCGCGACCGTCAGCCAGGGGTGATCCTTAGCCAGCCCCCTGAGTCGTCCAATCTTGGGGTCATTGCCCTGGCCGTCTTCGACGGCACTGACTGCAACAAACAACCCAACCCAGTTCACCGCGAAGACCGCCAGAAAAACCAGGATTCCGCCCAGGGCCCGGTTGACGGCCGGCTGATCAATTCCACCGACTGCCGCCAGAGTCACGAGTACCAGGCCGGCTTGTCCGGCGGCCAGATAACCGATCATTCGCTTGAGTCTGCGCTGGACCAGGGCCATAGCGTTGCAAACCACGAGGGCCGCTATCCCGACTCCATGCAAGACACTCGTCCAGCTTAAATAACCTGGCCCGGAATCGGCTACCGGTTCAAAACCGACTAACAGCATCCTGCAGATGGCCGCCAAACCGGCGGCTAATATTCCGCCGGATAACAGCAGCGATCCGGGTATCGGCAATGCTTCGACTACATCCACGAACCACATGTGGAACGGGACAGCTGCGATCATGCAGCCGACGCCTGCCAGGACAAGAGCCAGGGCCGCAACCAATAGAGGGTCGGAACCAATCCAGTCTGCGTTGCTGAGATATATTCTGATTCCCAAAAAATGGGTGGTGCCCGTTCTAGCCAGCATCAAGGCGCTACCCAATCCGATCAGGGCGGTCCCCAAAACGCCGATCACCATGCCCTTCAGAGCACCCTCGCGTCCGGATTCGCCGGCATACAAGGCCGATAATCCCCACAGAGGTATTAAAGCCCCGATAAAACCAACCATAACTCCCATCAAGTCCCAGGCCATAACCAAAAGCGATGCCCCGGCCGCTGACAGCAGTATCAAACCGGATGAGCCTGTGCGCCATCTGTGTTGGGCATGATTTCCAAGCAAGAGCGCGCACAAGGCACCCAGTAGAACGAACACCTGAACAAATGAGGCAAAGCCATCGAGTCGCATTCCGCCGCCGGCAAAAGTCGCCGACGGAATAGAATTCCAGAGCAATCCGGCCAGGGTTGTTGACCCAGCCAGCGCGGCCAGGGCCAGAAGAACAACCGGTCTCGGACTGCGCGGAGATCTGGCACCCAATATAGTTACTAAAATACCCATGCCCCAGAGCACGCCGATCATCGTATATCCGCCGGCTGTACCACTCATTGCAAAGCGCCTCCGATGATCCCTGGTAAAACTCCGGTAACTACGATCACGATCGCCAGCAGGGCCAGGATGGTAGCCTGGCGTTTGCGGGGCCATTCATATCCAGCCCAAACGGCCGGCTGATGACTGCCGCCGAGCACGCGCCGATAAGCCCAGACAACCGAGCCACCCGCAATTAGAACAGCACTAGCCAGCAATAAGGTTACCAGCAGATTACTGGTCGTGCCGCGCAGCACCGTGGCCACTCCAACAAAACCACAGGTTCCCGGAATGGCCGCCAGCGAGGCAACCCCGGCAAACGACATGCCGGCAAAAAAAGGATGCGAGCGCCACAAACCGCTGATTTCAGCTATTCGCTGACTCCCCCTGGCCTTGCAGACTACTCCGGCAAACAAGAACAAGCAGGCACCACCTAGCCCTAAAGAAACCAGCATTAGCGGGCCTGCCCGGTTGCCTTCGACAAAGGGAAAGGTCAACCCGACCAGGACCAAACCCATTTGTGCCAGGCAGACAAAAGCAAATAGCCGTTTCAAATCGCGCTGGACGATCGAAGCAACTCCGCCGCCCAGGGCAGTCACCACGCCAATCCAGACTAACCATGGACTCAGCACGATCATGTCTGAACCGCACAGGCGACCCATGATGTGGATCAAGCCGTATCCGCCCAGTGGCAGGACTCCGCCGGCCAGCAGAATGCTTGCGGCGGTTGAAACGGTGCCGCTGGCCAATGGAAACCAGGTGTGTAGCGGGACGGCTGCCATGCGGACCAGAAAAGCCGGTACGAACAGCCACATTATGTCGGCGATATATATCGAGCTGTTGCTCAAGCGGGCGCTCAATTCGACCAGGTCAAATGTGCGCGGCAACCCGGCGGTCTTGACAACAATCAATACTCCGACCCACATCAAAACGCTCGAGGCAACCGAGGTCACGAAAAAACGAGTGGCCGCGTTAACCCCACCCCGCACCGGACCGCGTCCCATCAAGAAGAAGAACGGAACCAGAGTGACTTCCCAGAAGGCGATGAACAAGATCAAATCCCAGGCCGTCACGACTCCAAGCATGCCGGCTTCGGCAAGCAGTAGAAATACAATACGAGACCGGTTCAGCTCCGGAAGAAACGGCAATGTTCCCACCATGGCCACGACGCACACGAAGCTGACCATGCCGGCCATCATTATACCTGTTTGATCGATACCAAAATGGAGGCCGAAACCCAGATCGGGCACCCATGGCCAGGCTACAGAAACCAACAACCCTTCCCCGTCCGGCGCAATAGCTCGAAGAACAATCCAGGCAACAAAAGTCGCAATCGAAAATCCCCATCCAATGGCTCGAATAGTCTTGGTTGCCTTGACCGGACAAAACCCGGCCGCTAGGGCCCCAACCGCCGGGGCGCCCGGCAGGGCAATCAGGAGAATGTCCGCAAAAGTATCCAAGCTCAATACCTCAACATCACTAAAACCAGCAGCAAGGTAGCCAATACGACCACCAGGGCGTAGCGCTGAATGCGACCATTCTGGATGTAGCGTAAAACCGTGCCGATTCCTTCGATCGATCTAACAGCTGTTCCAAAAATCAAGGTATCCAAAACGAAGTCGCCGATACCACGCCAAAAAACAACTCCCACGGCCCGCAACAAAAACACGGGTAAGACGACGATCATTTCGCCGATACCAAGACCGGTACCGGCAACACGATCCATGGCTCGTTGCGAATACGAAAGTCGGCCGACAAAAATCCCTGAACTGCCGCGCTTGATCCACCAGGCCAGCAACCAGCCCAGAACCATGCTGCCGGCCGCAATACCTGCCCAACCAAGCCCGCTCATCCCGCCAAAAATATATTCGCTTTTGCGATGGGTAAAGAACGCAATCAGGCCGAGGACAAAGGCAGCCGCACCCAGACCTGCCGGAGCTGCGCTCATCCACTTGCTGACATGCTTGGGATTAGTAGGCCGCTGACCCTTGTGACTCTCGAAGACATTCCTTAGTATCCAGCCGACCGCCAACATGCACAATACGACTAACAGTTGAATCAATAATCCCAAAGTCGTCTGCGGGGCAAACCCGCACAGCCTACCCAGAGCCAAAAAGGTAAGCGACGGCGGCAGAGCCAGGGCTGCCCATAAGACCATATAGGCGCGGCGAGCGGGCCGGCTACGGGCACGACCCAAGGCCATCTCGAATTCAGCTATCTGGCCTGAAGATGTACCGACAACCAGTACTAGACCACTAAGAGCCAGGGCTGAACCGGTCACGATCATGCGAGCCGCGACTGGGTCGCCTATTGCAAATCCAAGCCAGGCCAGACCTCCATATAGCATGAACATCCAGCCCAGGATTTTCTGAGGCCGGTGCTGCTGCAGACCGGCTAATATGCCTAAGACCACCCCGGAAGCGCCCATGATTCCAATAAGCTCAGGTAGAAAATCGCTCAGAGCTATCAGATGCCAGAATCGGTCCAGCAAAAAAGTCGCCGCCAGCAACGAGCCAACACCGTGAACCAGAGCAGTCGTCGAAGACGGGGCACGCGTGCTGCCTGGTATCCACCCGTGAAAAGGCACCTGCCCCGCCCGCAGACTGACTGCTGCCACAATGAAAACTGCGCCGATAGTGTCGTTGATCTCGAGGGCCAAGAATCCAAGCAGCAAGAGAACACCTGACCCACGCTGGAAGAGTAGCCAGCGCATACCAGTCCTGCCGCCGCTCTCTTCAGATTCCCAGAAACCGGCCAGAAAGGCTCCCGCCAGAGCTAGGCCTTCCCAGCCAATCAGGACCGGCACCATTGAACGACCACAAAACAAGAGACCTCCGCCTCCCGCCAGGGCCAATATCAAGGCATGGTATCTGTGGCGGCCGGCCAATCTGGCCACCGAAGCAATCGCGTGGGTTTGAGCGGCCAAAGCAATAGTCATACACAACAGAGTTGCCCAGGCCCCTTTTGCATCCAGAACGAAGGACAGGGCAAACCGCCGGCCCATGGTCAGGGTCTCGATTTCTATCAAGTTCACCAGCGCTGATGACTGTCCCCACATGAAAAAAACGACTGCCGCACAAGCTTGGGCAAAAGGAATGGCCAGACCGGCAATTGACAAGACCGCCAGTACTCGCCTTGAAAGACGCGAGCCAATAGCCGAAACCAATATAGCCATCAGCGTCGGAACGACCCAGAGCGCCAAGTGCATCTCGGACACTTGTCTGCAAAAATCCATCTAGTGCTTCATCCTGTCATGGTCATCAACGGCCACCGTCTTGCGAAAACGATGAAAGGCATACAAGACGGCAGTCCCGCTCAGAGCTACAGACACTATAATCACTAACACAACCACTCCCTCTGCCTGAGAAGTAGATCCGGAAGCGGCAGTCGTGGCACAGAAAGCCAGCAAGATTCCGTTAAACATGACACCCGCGGAAACGACAACAATCATGCCTGCACGGCGAAGCAATAGACCAATCAACCCGATCCCGAACTGGATCAGGCCAAGCAGCAAGACATGATCTGCAGGAATCAACTCTGCTCTCCTTCTTCGTCTTGCCGGCGCCTGGTCACAACCACCAGGTAAGCGGTTGTTGCAGCGATCCCCAGGATAAACATGGCCAGAACCGCCCCTAGTTCTGCGGCAGGTACAAAAGAGGTCGGCTCGGGCGAACCGGGTTCTCTGGCTCTAAAGACCGTCAAGATCAGAACCGTGCTCAACCACAAGGTGATGAACAAGGAGATTACCTTTGTAATGTTGTAGCGAGTCCTTCCGGGAGTCCCGAGTTTCATCCGACCGGGACGAACCAGGACAATCCAGACCACCGACGAGGCCCCCAGGGTCACCACAATCAATTCGATAGCCAGCAACGGGGCAGACAACAAAAAGAGCAAAACAGCATTGGACAGCAACAAAGCCACAAGGCCCTGAGTGCATCTTAGTGGTTTACGATGGCCTATTGCCAAAAGACAGGCAAAAATAGAAATCGAACCAATAACCCAAAAAAGGATCGGCTTCACAATTACTTTCCTCAGATAGTTCCTGCTCAGGTAGTTCTGGGAGTGGATCGTTGTCGGGAATCATCTCTGTGTCAAGGGAAACACAATAATTTTATTCTCCAGGCTTTCTTGACAAGTTAAGCGAGCGAGACTTATGCTCAATAAAATTCTGGAAGTCATACCAGTGTGTTGGGAAATTTTATCTTGGTAGACGGCATCGAAAAAAGAAAGCATCATCGCGCACCTCTAATGCTGAAAGTGCGCTATGGCCACGCTCTTGATTTTCTTGCGGATTACACCGTAAACATTTCAGAAGGCGGGATATTTATAGCCACCGACGAAAAATTCGAGATGGGTAGCATTATCGATTTCGAAATTTCTTTTCCGGGACTTTTAGACCCGATTCAGATTAGGGGCGAAATCAAGTGGTACAAGTCTGCCATTTCTGGAGATGATATTACCGGCATCGGAGTACAATTTTTAACCAATCAGGGGAAAGCCGGAAGCGCATTGTCCACCCTGGTCAAGAGGTTGACCGACCCCAACATCAAGCCGCTAAAAGAGCGGCTTGAAGAAGTCGTTTTCAGGGTATTGCTGGTCGAAGACAATGTCGTCGTCAGGGACATGTTTCGTTACGGCATTCAAAAAATGACCCGTGGAAAGAATTTTCCCGGCTCACATCTGGAGGTCGTCGAAGCTGAAAACGGTAAAGAGGCTTGGGATTTCATGCAGGAAAAGTCCTGCGACTTGCTCATTCTTGATCTTTACATGCCTGTCATGGATGGAAATCAACTGATAAAGCACGTGCGTGGAGAAGACAGGTTCAAAACACTTCCTATCATCGTGGTCAGTTCCGGCGGCAAAGAAGATCGCGATCGCGCTTTACGGGCTGGTGCGGACATATTCTTGGCCAAGCCGATCAAACTCAAAGAGATAGTCGAAACCATCGAAGTTCTGATTTCTACAGGTCATATTCCGAAAAACAAATAAATCAGAGTCAACCGGCCGGCTGACTCACTAAAGGACATCCCGGATCAGGAGCGTTGAAGTCACCGGTTACGTGCCGGGCGACTACATGGCAGCCACCTCGGCAAACATCCAGCCAGCGGCAAGTCGCGCATGGCTCGGGAGCCTGCTCGGTCCAGTTGGTGTAGTGATCCATGATCCCCGGTCGACCGAGATCTTGCCAACTCAATTGTTTTTCCGAATTGTCGAAACTGCAACTACTCAGTCGTCCGCGACCATCGATCGAAACAAGCCAGCTGCCGCCTATACAGCCGGCCAATCCCATTGAAACCAACCGACGCGGATCAATCCCTTCGGCACAAACCATAGGCGTAAAAGAGCAATCCAGGCGTAAGCGCATTCGATATTTTCGGCTGAGCTTCAACACATGCCCAACAATGGACCGCTCTTGAGCTTCAGTCAGATTCATCTGATCAAAAATTTTGGCTCCCCGACCTGATGGTTTGAAACGCAACAACTCAACGCTGCGGATTCCATTTCGCTGTAACAGCCGAAACAAATCACCTAACTCGTCATAGTTTGAGCGCGCGACCACACAATTCACTCCGACCCGCTTGTGAAAGGCCCTTAGAATCTTAAGGCTCATCAAACTTGCTGCGTAGCCGTTGTGCCCGCGAACACGGGAAAACGATTCGGCAACGCCATCCATGCTGAGATGCACACGTCCAAAGACATTGAGTTTTTCTGCAACTTTGGGCGTCAGATTTGTCCCGGCCGTCGAAAGGTTGGGCGTCATCCCGATTCTACGGGCGTACTTGGCCAGTTCGATAAGCGGTTCGAAGGACATGTCCTCACCGGCTCCCAGGGCCACGTGGTACACGCCCAGACGAGCCAGCTTCGACAAGACCTCTTTCCATTCAGCCAGGCCCATTTCGTCTTGAGCATCTGGCGAGGCACTGATGTAACAACCCTGACAACCCGAGGAGCATCGATGACTGATGGTCAGATGAGCCTCGAACGGAGCCGAGGGAATGATGGCCGTCGAATCGCAGTCAGTTTTCCCCGACTGATCGCCGGCCCAGCCGGAAGCGTAGGCTCGCAGAAACTCTTTATCGACCATCACCAGCATTTCTGGCCGCCGAAAGGCCAGCGTACCGCCGAAAGGCTCCGGGCGCACCAGTCTGCCAGAACTACCGGGAACCGGCTGGACTTCAATCCAGCGATTCATTCCGGTTCTTTCTGCGACTGAGTACGAAGCGTGCAAGCGTGCCGCCGGCCAGAGTCAGCAGACTAACCAGGGCTCCGCCGGCCAACAACCAGGTAACATCAACGCCTAAAGAACTCGAATTGGGATTGGATCCCAATCTGACCGAAAGCACTTTGCCTTTTTGTTTTCCTATCCGCATCATTGTTTATTCTTTCATCCACCCGGACCGAACTTGATTGTGTGAAGTACTTGAGTCGCCATGTCGGCCGCGCCTATCGCAGCCACAATGCAAGCGCCGCCAGCCAGCAATAAAACCAGCATCCAGCACATCAGTTTGGGAACCGACAATGTCAATTTACGAAGCAACCAGCCATTGGGAACCAGCAACAGAAAAACCATGCCGGTCAACCAGATCAAAGCATGGGTAGTCTGGCAAGCGCCGCTGGAAGCCCAGATAATCAGAACAACCATTACCAACAAATAGGCAAGCGCCTCGATCGGCAGACGTATCAATTGACTTGGTTTGATTTTCTTTCTAGTGACACCAATTACAACAGATAACCACAGGCAGAATGCAACCAGACCCCAGAACACCCACGCCCAGAAAATAACCCTGTTTCGAAACCTGATACTGTCTACGCGCCGCTGACCGCCAGCGGATGACTTTTGCCATTCTTTTTTGGGCAGGCTGGCTAGTGCGGAATAGACCTTTTCGGCAGCCCCGAGGTTGCCCAGCTTGATTTCAAGATTACCCAGTTCGAGCAGGGCAAGCCCGGCCGCCCGGTGTTCGGGATAGTCAGCGACCACTGCCCACAAGATCTTCCGGGCGCGATCATACTTTTCAGCCCGAATCCAGAGACTGCCTACCCAGTACAGGCCATCCGGCCTGAGTGAAAAATCCTTATGATTTTCCAGCAGGCCCAGCATCTTCTCGGCCGATTCGGCTGGTGGGATACTTACACTCTGATGCTGAATCTTTTGGTAGGCAGACAGAACCTGCTCTCCCTGACCAAGGTGTCGACTTAAAAAGTCGACCCGAGCCTTGGCGCGTCTGACCGACCGGCTGTTGGGATATTGTTGAATTAATCTGCGGTAAAGGCTGAGAGCGTTAGCCGGCTCGGAAAGAGACTCTTCAGCCAGGCGGGCTTGTTCGAGCAGGGCGTCATCAGCAAAAGAGTCTCGGGGATGGACAGCCCGCAGGTGTTTCAAAATATCAACAGCCTTCTGGCTGTCTCCCGCCCGGGCAGCCTGCAAGGCTTGATAGTACAAATCGCGACCGGCATTGGGATCCGGGGTCTTTACACCGGAGGGGTCCCCAGTAAGCAACGCAAACAAACACCAAAACAGGACCATTTCAGAATACCTTTCTTCAAATGCATAATTGCTACAAGCGTAGTAAGTGTCAAGTACTCCAGTCGCACACTCCAGCAATCGGTAGCGCAGGTGGGAAATCGGGGTTATAATGACCAAATGAAGAGACGAAGTAATTTACACTATTTATCTATCCTGATAGCCGGAATTATCCTGGCGACCTCCGGCACAGCTTTAAGCTACGACTTGAGTGAATGTCTTGCAGTCGAGACTATAATCGAAGATCCTTTTCCGCCCTTCGGAGACGAAGCTGCCAGCAAAGTCGCAGAAATAGTCTGCCGAAAGCTCGAAGAGCTGGCGCCCTTATTTGGCGTCAGTCTGGAGGGTCGCCGTATCTTGAGACTTTTCATTCCCGAAGACATGCAGAGTTTCACTAAACGAACAGGACGGGGACGCTATACCCTGGCGGTTTACTCATCCCGGCAGGGTATTATCACTCAACCCGCTCAGACCCTGGATAAACTTCACGACCGTAAAAAGCTCGAAGGAACCATCGCTCATGAATTGACTCACTTCTTGATCCACAGGGTCGTCGGCGGACATTGTCCAAAGTGGATTCACGAAGGATTGGCTCAGTGGTTCCAGGGCCGTAGAACCAAGGGCCGGATACTCATGACCGAAGAGGCCATCCGCAAACTCGAGCTGCGTTGGCGCACTTACAATGTTCCGATTAGGCAGCGCTCGAAGGACTATTATGCCAGCCTGGTACTCGTCACCCGACTAATTGAAAGAGCCGGCCAGGAAGCGGTCTTAGAAAGTTTGAACGAAATTCACAGACAAAAAAATATCATGGAACTTCCGATCGGCAAGCGCACACTCCGCGAGTGGCTCTACTCGGCCGATGCTCCCGACGAGGCCAAGCCGGAGCCGGATGAAGATCCAGGCTTCGTAGTGGTACGCGGCTCCGACTGGAGTGAGCAATTGAGCGAGGAAGTATTTCTGAACGAGAAAGACGGCAAAGTAATCGACTTCAATACTCCTCACGATGCCGACGGCAAGTTTACTCCCTTGCCCTTGAAGGATATGTTAAAAAAAGCCCGCCAGAAGAAAAAAAGAAAAAACAGAAAGAGAAAGAACAGAAAGAGAAAAAAATAAGACTATTTTATTTATTCTCTTTTTCCTCCTGCCGGCGCTGCACTACGCAGTAGATCCCCTCCCCGCCTCGGGCTGGTTTATAGCACAGGTTATCAGACAGACAGGCAGCTTTGCGTGTATCACCGGCTGCCCAGCGTTTAATCAGATGCGGTTCGCGGATCAGCGGGCGGCAGATTGATACATAATCGGCATAGCCTTCGTTTATCATTTGCTCGGCAATCTCATATGAACGCACACCACCGACCAGAATCAAGGGGACTTCGACTTTTTCATGAAAAGCGGCAGCCTCTTGCCTGAAGTAAGCTTCCTTCTCTTGATTCTTGATACCCATCCGCGGTGGAACCAGTCGACCGGAATCCCGAGTACCGCCGGAGAGTTCGATGGCATCGATCCCGGCTTGCTTTAGCAACTGACCAAATTGAATCGAGTCTTCCAAATTCAGACCGTGTTGGAGAAAGTCCTGACAGTTGATTTTAATGAACACGGGAAACTCTGCCCCAACTTCATCACGGATTTCTCTCAAGACTTCAAGCACAATCCGGGCCCGATTCTCGAGCGGGCCGCCATATTCGTCGTCTCTTTTGTTGTAGTGAGGTGAGAGGAATTGGCTCAGTAGATACCCATGCGCGGCATGGATTTGAATTCCGTCGAAACCGGCCTGTTTTGCCCGGCGGGCAGCCGCCCTGAAACCGGTTACGATTTCGGTAATCTTAGTCGTTGTCAATTTCTC
>JAFDKH010000324.1 GCA_019307065.1 Deltaproteobacteria bacterium | reverse complement strand
ATTATCGGGTGTGCTGTCGTTCTGATCTGCTTCAAGTCTGATCCTCAGCGCTGAGCAAAAGTACCCCGCTTGTGCTGAGATAGAGTACCCCGCCTGATATTTTCGATTTTCAGTTTGATTTCAGAAAGGGCAGGAGGAGGGGTGGAAGTTTGTGCGAGAGACTGAGTTACTGGATTTCCGGGGAGCGTAAGGAAGGGCCGTCGATCCGGATTGTATGACAGCGATGACGGAGTCGATCCAGGAGTGCCTCGACCATCTTTTTGTTTCCCAGGAAGGAGAACCATTCGTCGTAGTCCAGGTTCGTCGTGATAATGGTGGATTTCCTTCGATATCTTTCATCCATGAGCTTGAAGAAGATGTTGGACTGTTCCGGTTTGAGGTTCAGATAGCCCAGTTCGTCGATGACAAGGAGATCAAGGCGCACCAGCCTGTTGAGCAGTAGGCGAGAAGAGCGGTCGGCCAGGCTGGAGTACATGTCATCGAAGAGATCTTGGGCCTTGATGAACCTTCCTCGGTATCCATTTTCCAAGGCTTTGAGCAAGATGGCCGATGCGATTCCCGTTTTACCCACCCCTGTTTGGCCGATGAGCACGAGATTGTCTGCCCTGGGGATGAAGTCCAGTTGAGCCAGTTCCCGGATCGTTTTCGCCCGGACCCCCGGCTGTTTTCCGAAGGGAAAGCTCTCCAGGGACCAGCGTTCGGGCAGTTTTGCATTGCGTATCCGGTACTCCATGCTGCATTGCTGTTTCCACAGATACT
The DNA here is from genome assembly GCA_019307065.1 of Deltaproteobacteria bacterium. Lineage (GTDB taxonomy): Bacteria > Myxococcota > B64-G9 > B64-G9 > B64-G9 > JAFDKH01. Next base: position 3,625 of record JAFDKH010000324.1, on the reverse strand, counting down.
GAGCTCGGAACAGGCGGCTCAACAGTTCCGTGTAACTGGCTTGTTTCTTGGCGGCCCGCGTGAGTTCCGTATCCAGGATTTCGTGTATTTTCATCAATTTCAGGTTCTTGAGCAGCTGATCCAGGTTATCATCCATGCTCGTCCTCCTCGGGATCATCATCGAGTTCGGGTATACGGAAGAACTCTCTGGCCACGGTTTTGAGCACCATCCGTTCGATACGCTCCAGATCGGTCAATCCGTACGCCAGCGCCCTTTCCACGGTTTTCAACAAGACCGGTGTGGGATAGTCCAGGAACATCCGATAAAGTTTCCGGATGGCCGTGGCATGCCGTTTGTTCGACTGTGTTTTCAGCTTGCCGATGAAGGCCTCAAAGGGTGCTCCGGCATTCCTGAGCACGCTCTCTTCCGGAAGGGTACGCAGGGGGCCTCTGCGTTTGTCTCTCCAGAGTCCCCGGCACCGGTGTTCCGGAAGGGTGCTTCGAGAGCGTGCACCGTCTTCCAGGCGATCATGTTCACACACGAGCTTATGCCCATGGAAGATGCGCACCCGGTCCTTGCTCTCCCGGACTTCCACGGTCCTGCCGATCAGATCCGCCGGGGCCGAGTAGCGGTTCGCATTCAGGGATACATAGGCCTCGATGTCCACGATTCGCTGTTCCAGGTTGTAGACTTCCGGCACGTGGATGGGCAGAGGTTTCATGTGCTCTCTTTCGGCCTGAAACAGTTCGATGGGCTTTGCCTGAATCCCTTTTTTGAACGTGCGGTTGACCTTGTCACACCACTCAGTGAGCTGTTTGTTCAGATCTTCCAGGTCCCGGAAGGTCCTTCCGGGGTAAAAGTTGTTTTCAACGTAATGGAAAAACCTCTCCACATGGGCGGAGCGGTTTGCATCCCCTTTTTCATGTGCCACGAATCGGAATCCGAACCGGTCGGAAAAGGCTTTCATCTCCGGGGCGGGCACGGCATTCTTGCCCGTGCCGTAGGCGATGATGACATGGGTGTTGTCGATCATGCACCTTTCGGCCACCCCTTCAAGGTACTGAGCCGCATCGGTCAGGAAGACCTTGCACCAGAAACGGTTGAAGCGGGGATAGAGTTGCGCGTAGCACATGGTGGAGAAACACATCACCAGGCCGGCGCATTGCAGTCTGCGCATCCTCTCGGCCACCTTGACATCATGGGGGGAGGTGTCGTGCTGCATTTCTTCTGCCGGCTTGAAGTGGTATCTGCCGGCCGGCGTTTTGGGTTTCACACCGATCCCATGTCTGCGGCAGAATCCGGTGAGCGTTGAGTAGCCAACGGATGTCCCCTCCGCCTCCATCTCCTCCCATACCCTGACCATGTTTCCCCGGCATTCAGTGTACAGTTCCCGGATCCGGTCGATATCTGCGTCCAGTTCCGTGTTTCGCTCGATACGGGGAGGCTCCGCAGTCCCCTGTGCGAGAACGTTTCTCGCCGTTTTGCGCGAGATGCCCAGAGCCCGGGCAATCGCGCGGAACCCGTGCCCCTGCCGGCGAAGTTCAAAGATGGCCTTGCGAACGTCCATGTCCAGCATGCAAGCATTCCTCCATGATCTCCTTTACGGTTTCAAAGGCCAGCAGGCTCTCCTGCCAACGGTTGTCCAGTTTACGAGTAAGCGTTTCTCCCGCCGCACTGGACTTCCCCTCGTGAAGCGCCTGCCGAATCCGGTGACAGACACGGATGAGGATTTCCAAGTCCTTGAGAAGATTCCCGTGATCGGCTGTTGCCTGCTCCGCATGAGCCGGGTTGCGTTCCAACTCTTCAAGCGCTTTCAGATACAATAGGGGGTTCTCTTCGAGTCGATTTCGTTCGCTTCGTTCGGCCCGCCGCCAGGCCACATAGAGTTTGCCCATCTGCCGGGCGCTCAACCGTGTGTTGCCCATATGTTCTGTCAGACGCTCGCAGGCCCCCTTGTTGGCCCGGGCCAACGGCACCAGATACCGCATGGCTGCGTGGGAACAGATCTTTCCCTGGCGCACCCGGGTCTGTACGGGTTCGGGCAACTGTTTCACCAGGGCCAGCCGCCGGGAAACCCAACTCTTGGAACGTTCCAGGCTGACGGCAATCCGGTCGAGGTTGAACCGGTGGTGTTCGACCAACTCCCGGATCCACCAACCTTCTTCCAGGGCAGAGCGTTTGCTCCCCCTTGCCTCCCGGAGTCCATAGACCAGAGCTTCGGCCTCGCCCATGGGCAAAACCAGGGCCTCCACCGTATCTCTGCCAAGTTTGTGCAGGGCCGAGACGCGGCGATATCCGTCGATGAGCACGTAATGGCCATTCCGAGCTTGCACCACCAGAACCGGACTCTGTTGGCCATGCTCGGCAAGGGAAGCCAGGATGCGTCCCTGAGTTGCCGGCGTTACGATCCGCAATCCTTCGTAGCGCAGATCCAACTGCCAGAGTTCCAGCTTCAACCGGCTGTGTCCCACCGAGGATTCCTCGGGTACATGCCTGTCCCCGGGCTGATCCATTACAGATGTTCCTTCAAGCATTGGACCGCTTCCACGAACCCGGCGCCCCGCACAAGCATGACCATGTCGATGGGGTTGAAGTTTTTCCGGCACCGGAAACACCGGGCCAGGTTCGTCTTCGGGTTCGTCGCCGTGTTCGACTCCGAACATACCGGGCAGACGAATCGGAGATGTCCGTCGCGTATCTTGCACGGCAGGTCGACTATCTCCTCAATAACTTCGTTGATCGAGACCTGATTGCGTACCCGGAACAATTCTTCCCGGGAAAACCGCTTCCCCTGCACGGTGAGCTTCCTCCTGGTCAAAGATGGAACCATCGGAATCGGCCGCGGCGACGCTTCTGTCGGAAAACCACCCCCGGCCTTCCACATACATGACAGCAGGCGATGGTTTCGCTATCGTCTGTCTTCGGGTCTGTTTCAGGCCTATTCTCCCTCGAAATCCGGGACCCGACCCCCGCTGAAGGGGCTCTTTTCTCTCCAAAAACATCCCTTGGGCCAACTCTGCCTGCCCTTTCTCGGCGCAAGCAGACCACGGCCAACGCACCCTGTGAAGATGGATCCGTTACGCGTTTGTTCAAACACTGCAATTTCAATGACTTGCGCTTGCGAAAACGACGCTGTCGGTCGCGGTTGTTCTGCTTACCCTTCTCGCTCCGAGCGTATTTCCGGCGGGCTCGTTCAACCCTCTCCTGGCGGGATCTTTCGCGGCAGGCATCGCTGCAGTAGCTCTGTCCTCGGTCACAAGACCGACACAGATGAAAAAGCCGGTTACACCGTTTGCAGCGTACCGGCCGAAGTTTCTCTGCCATCCGGGGAAGCCTTGTCCTCGCTGGACAAGCTCACACCCCTTATGGCATAAAGGACATTGCCAATCTTTGGTGGCCCGCGCCAGCGTGGTCGTAGTGAAAAAGGTTTGGATGATCTTCGCCGTGACTCCAAACCTTTTTTTATGGGGCCTCCCTTACTCCTCTGTCAACCGGACCAAAGGCGCACCACTCCCTCACCGACCCGGTTCTCTTCGGTTTCTTACCTATGGACTCTCAGGATGGATATGGTGCGCTCATGTCAGGGCGGGGTTGGCGGGGTACTTTTGCTCAGCGAAGGCGGGGTACTTTTACCCAGCGACGAAG
>JAFDKH010000323.1 GCA_019307065.1 Deltaproteobacteria bacterium | reverse complement strand
TGGAGGTCGAGGTCACCGAACATTGCTCAGATCCAGGCCGCTGGTTCTTCCGTATGCTGGGTTTTGCAGTCGAATCATATGAGACCCTCCGACCCCTACGGTTTAATCAAACGCCGCCTGGCGCAGGCTGTCGATCATGTTTTGTTCGAGGTTGTCGACGATCAGGATCTTGTTTGCGCGTCTTTCAACCAGGACCACCCGGTCTTTTTTATTTTTCCAGGTCATCATCGGTTGAGCAGTCGTCGGCTGCTGGACAAACCCGGCCCGGCGCTGCGCGACGGTCTTGGCGAAAGCGCCGGCGAATTCGGTTGCGTCTTTTTCTGAATCCCAGACCGACATTTGCACCCAGGCCAGCTCGCCTTCGCGTTTGAAGACCCAGAACTTGTCACCGTCCCAGCCGGCGGCGGCTTTGTTTTCCTCATCACGGTCGTCCAGCCCGGCCAGTAAATGACGGGTCATAAACTCACCCAGAACGTCGACGTATATTTTCTTCCAGCCCCGGCCGACAATCTTCTCGATAGCAGTCAGACTGACCGTCACCGGCTTATCCCGTTTGAGAAAATACTTTTCGGGGTGCAGGATCTGCTCGGTGGATACCGGCAGGTCGGCATAAACCTGGTCTATCCTGGCCCAGGCTCCCAGCTTCTTTCCGTAGATCACGAAGTTCAAGCCCTTCAGGTATGGAAACATCAGGGTCTCTTTCAGGGCCCGGGGCGCCTCGGAAAACGATGGGAACTGAGCTGTCGATAGAGACATCAACAGAGTGCCCAGGGTGCCGTCTAAGTCGAGCATGTCCAGTTCGATATCAACTCCCATGTTTTTCATCGAATCCAGCATCATCACCAGAGTCGCCTCACCCTCGACCAGGGCCGCCCGGGCATACATGGCATCCGAGTTGCCCTTGACCCGCTCGACGAATTTATCGATGTCAAAGTGCTGGTCCTGGAGCGCATGGGTCAACTCGTGTGAGATGATCGACTCTTGCAGGCTGGGCGCAATCCAGTCGGCTAAAAAGAATGTCTCTTTCTTGGGATCGTAATATCCGCCGACCTGTTCTTCGTATAACTTCAGAATGAATTCTTTATAGTGCATGCTGGCCGGAATCATACCAAGGGCCTTCATGGCGTCACCTTCGGCCTCCATTTCCCCGGGAGCGTATTGCTCAGCCAGAGTCTGTTTCAGATAGGCCCTGACTTGCTCTTTGCTGGTAATCTCCCAGCGAATCGGTTTCTTGACTTTCAGGCCGCGCAGCTTGACTACGCGCTTTTCGCATTGTTTGCCTAATTCGACGAGTTCCTTGGCGGGTACTCCAGCCATTAGCGGCAGGCCACTCAACAACAGTGATAAAATCAGGCCTTTTACAAGATGAGTCATCATACCTCCAAAAAAAACGCCGCGGGCCATAGAGCCAACGGCGCAATCAATCGAATCTGGTTAGCTCACTCTTCCAGATGTTCGTCCAGGTACTTGGCTATCAGCAATTCAGCTTTTAGTTCCAAATCAGTGAAGCGCACCCGGGTTCCCCGATCTTCGGGCACACCAACTGCCGTAATTTCAACAATTTCGCCTTTGACCTCGATCAGCTGATCATTACCCGGGAGAGTAAAGCGCAGCTGAACCACTGCTCCGGTCGGAATGGCCAGGGGCTTTTTGAAAAACATTCCCCCGATACCTACGTTGCCGTGATGCAACTCGAAGGGATCATTGCCTTCACGGACTTCGACTTCGATGGGAACCCGGTGTGATTCCCGCCGGTCCCCCATGCGTCGTTCCTCCCCGCGGGGCGCAACTTCATCACGGCGATCACTGCCATCTCTGCGGTCAGACATGCTGAACTCCTTTGTCGGCTTGGCTTGGGCATACAACATAGCTCCGGTCAGAAAGCCCGTCAAGCCAAAATGCACCCTCAAACCCTTCTAACCAGTATTTCAGCCAAAAATAATCCAAGTGCCAACAAAACCAAAGGCGGCCATTTCTCTTCAAAGCCCTGGCGCTCGAGCCGCCCGGGGCGGAAAATCTCCCTCGGGCTGGGCGCCAGCTGACCGCCGGTAGTGCGAACAACCGCCTTAAGCAGGGCCAAGTTTCCGCTGGCAGCCAGATACTCTTCTGAATAGGTGCGGTTCAAAGAGGCGTAAGCCATTTCCTCGGCGCCGCTTGGGGACGTTCTGCGGGCTTTAAATGCATACGGGCCCAACCGCTCGAGCACCAAATCGGCCCGGTAGACTCCCAATCCCCGCCGGACAACTTCCAACTCTGTCTCGTGTCCCGCAGGATCGATCGCCGTGAGTTTCGGTGGCTTGGTTCTGTCGGTCGAGCGCTCAGCCGGAACACGAACAGTTAGAATCGCGCGGTCCTGTTCGACTTTGCCAGACAGGCGCAGGTCACCGGGCGGGCTCGAGCGCATAGTGTCTTTGACCAATCGCGGCCATAAAACCGAGAAGCCCTGCCAGTTAACCCAATCGGCCGCCCAACTGCCCTGGGCATCGGTAGCCATGATCGCCACCCGCCCCAGGCCAAATCTCCAGCGAGCCAAGAGCGGCTCGGAACGATCGGAACTCTTTAGTAAAACCTCTGAAGTCGGCCGGGCTTCGCTAGCCACATAGCCCTTCAAGGGCGGCGCGCTTTTGAAATCAATGCCTGCGAGTACTTCGACCAGCTTGGCTGGAACGGCAAGGATCGGCTGTTCAACCACGTTGTCCTCGGAAATATTCTCCGTCTCGGCCGCGAAAATCTTGGGTACGTTTGCCATCGAGTCGGCAAAATAGAACCGTCCGCCACTACGGGCCGAGATGCGTTTGAGTTCGGCCTGGTCAGAATCCGAGCCCAGGGCGATAGTGGTAATGGTTATCTTGTCTTTAGCCAGCTTTTCAACCAGATAGCCGTAGTGCGCAAAAATACTAATACTCTGCCCGTCCGAAAGTAAAATGACATGTTTGAGTTTAGCGGCGCTTTTTTTCAATTCCTTATGAGCTGCTGTCAGGGCCGGATAAATCGAAGTTCCGCCGCCGATTCGCTGGGCCATGACTACCTTGCGTATTTTTTTCCTCTGCTTGGCCTCGGTCAGCGGAACCACCGTATCTGGAAAGTCGTCGAACATGACCACCGCGACCTGGGCGGTATCCCTTAGGCGCTCGAGCGCATCGGCGACCGCCCGAAGTAAAATTACGAATTTTTTCTCGCGCGACATGCTGGACGAGCGATCGAGTACGAATACAAGCGCGGCTGGAATCTTCTCTTTTTTCTTGACCTGCCTGAAATGTACCGGCAAGAGGGCTTCGATTGCAGAGTCGGAAGGCCCGGCCAGTTCAGCGGCGGCCTGGCCGGTGGTTATCAACAATCCGCCGCCCAACTCTTCAACATAGCTGCGCAAACGGCCGACCAACTCCTTGGGCAATTCGGCCAGGGGCAGATCGTCGAGAATCAGCAACTCGTGTTCTGACAGTTCCTTGAGCTGCTTGGGCATGCTGTCCAGGGTAGCCAGCCGCAAGTCAATTTCCTGACTTTCGAGCAGGCTCCTCAGAGAGTTTTTCTTCAGCGTGGCCTGCACCAGCAACACTTTGGGACGTCCGCTCATAAAGACCCGACTGGTCGCCAGGTTATTTTCCGGGTAACGGTCGTTTTTGACCCAGGCCCTGGCAGTTAGGTCGTGCCAACCCTGCCCCTCGATTGTCTGGGAGAAAGTCATAGTGTTGCGGCCTGGTTTCAAAAGTTGTTTCTGGCGTTGAACCTGTTTGCCGTCAAGCAAAAGCTGTAGGGCAACTGTTTTTCTCGAATTCGACGACAGCTCGATCTCGACATCCAGAGTATCACCGGCCCGGGCGGTTGCCGGGGTTGTAATCTTCTCTAAACGTACGTCAATAACCGAGGCCGGCATGATCGCTACGGCCGATATTTCAATCCCCAACTCACGGGCTCGCGTGGCTTCTTTCCTTAAATCTCCCCGGGTTTCATCACCATCCGTCAAGATCACCACCCGCCGATCGTGTTGCGGAGGAAACAGGCTGTAGCAAAAGCGCAGGGCCGCGGCGATATCAGTCGCCTGAGAATCATCCGGCAACGCCAACTCACCCAGTTTACGACTTTTCGGATGCGCCAATAGGGCCGGGTTCTGCCCAAAACCGACTACGAAGCAAGCTGCATCACCACGCTGGCTCCAAAACGAGTCCATTTTTTCTTTCATCGACTCGCGAGCCTTCAAATCCATACTGGCAGACAAGTCAGTCAGGATAACTACGGCCGGATCGTTCTGCTTTGATATTTTTACCGGGCGAGCCAAGGCCAGGGATAGGGCCGCAATCAAAGCGACCCGTAAAAGCTGGACAGTCAAACGCCGATACCAGCGTAAATCACGCCCCATCCAAAAACCAATAAATACAAACAGCGGTATAGCCAGCAATAATAACAGACCTACAGACCGCATGA
>JAFDKH010000322.1 GCA_019307065.1 Deltaproteobacteria bacterium | reverse complement strand
GGGTGTGCATCGATTTGTTAGTCCGTTTTGTGGGTGGAAATTGGGAACTGGATCATGCGAGGAATTTTTTCCGGCGGGAGAGGTTTATTCAGTTGACCGGAGCCTTCTAATGGGCGACCCCGTTCTTTTCGACCCCGTTCTTCGTTCTTCTCCCCTGTGTCAATTAAGTGTCATGTGGGGGGGTCTGACCCCATTCTTCTAGTTGTTCAGCAGGGCTTTGATTTCGGCCAGTTTCTTTCTGGCATCTTGGGGCGCCAGGGCTTGAGTAAGATCGTCGACTTCTAAAATGTCATCGGGTAGCTCGGTGATGAAGCGGCTGGGAGCTCTTTCCCTGAATTTCCCATTGACTAAGCGTTTGTCAGCTCGGGTGAGGACGAGTTCATCCCGGGCACGCGTTATCCCTACGTAACACAAGCGGCGCTCTTCGGCGATATCTCCACTTTGCACATCAGTCGCATGGGGATTGAGAACACGATCATGTGGTAGATAGCCTTCTTCGAGGCCGATAATGAATACCAGGGGAAACTCGAGTCCTTTGGCTCCGTGTAAAGTAGATAAAGTTGCCCGGTTGCCGGATTCATCTGCTGAATCTTCTTCTAGCTCATTGAGGGAAATCTGACTCAAGAAATCACGAAGAGAGGCTTTAGGCTTGTTTTTAGCATAAGCTTTTAGACCGTCGATAAAATCAGTGATGCTCTCCCAGCGTCGCTCGACTTCTTTTCCGGATTCGCAAGCTTTGTTGATCTCCTCATGCATGTCGATCTGCTCGACGAGTTTAGTGACTGAATTTGCGAGAGCCACTCCGCCTTTGAGGGTTCGACGGGTTTTCGTAATAAGCGCATTGAATCCAGCTATGGCCGAGAGGGCTCGATCAGCAGGGGCCAATATTTTATTCGCCCGACCCACCGCACGGAAGAGAGGCACATCCTGAGTCTCGGCCCAACTACTGAGCCGACCAAGGGTTGTTGGACCGATCCCGCGAGACGGCCAATTGATAATTCGTCTGAGGCTGATCGAATCTGCCGGATTAGCGCAATATTTCAAATAGGCGATCAAGTCTTTGACCTCTTTGCGATCGAAAAAAGACTGCCCGCCATGTACGCGGTAAGGTATCCGATTGGAACGAAAAGCGGTTTCTAAAGTTCGCGATAGCAGGTTCGAACGATATAGGACGGCAACCTGAGAGAACTTGTAACGCTTGTCTTCCACGAGCTGGGCGACTCTTTCGGCTACCCAGACAGCTTCTGATTCCCCGTCCTCCGAAACTACAATTTTGACTCTCTCGCCGCTTTGCCGGGTGGGCAAAAGTTTCTTGGGATGTCTATTTTCGTTTTGTGAGATGACCTGGTTGGCCAACGTTAGCACCGAAGCGACTGAGCGATAGTTGCGCATCAGGTAGATCGTGCGGCAGCCGGGGAAATCTTTTTCGAATTGCAGGATGTTTCTAACCTCGGCACCCCTCCAGCCATAAATGGACTGGTCATCATCACCGACAACACATAGATTTCGATGTTTGCCGGCCAGGCCGCGTAGCATTCGAAGCTGGGCGCCGTTTGTGTCTTGATACTCGTCGACCAGAACATGTCTGAAACGAGTTGACCAGCGCTTGCGACAAGCTTCGGATTTCTCCATCATCTTGGTCGGCAAACAAATCAGATCATCAAAATCGACGGCGGCATAGGCTTGCATGGCTTCGAGATAAGCCGGGTAAAAGACAGCCGCTGCTTGATCATATTCGTCTTCAGTAGGGCAAACATCTTTTGGTTCGAGGAAAGCATTTTTATATGCACTTATTCGCCCAAGAATGGCTCCCAGATCAAATGAACGGCCAAGCCTGATACGGCGATTGAGTTCACGCAGACAGGCCAACTGATCAGCAGTGTCGTATACCACGAAGCGGCTGCTTTTTTTCCTGCGGGCCAACTCGGTCCTGAGCATCATCAAACCGAGTGAGTGGAAGGTACTCAGGGTGACTTTTTGGGCAGCTTGACCGATCATGTCGGCCAGGCGCTCGCGCATTTCATTGGCCGCCTTATTGGTGAAAGTCACCGCCAGAATGCTGGTTGGTTTTATCCCTTTTGACTGCATGTAGGCAATCCGGCGAGTAATGACCAGAGTTTTGCCCGAACCAGCTCCGGCCAACACAAGCATGGGCCCCTTGATGATTTGAACCGCCTCTTTCTGTTCAGGATTGAGGTCTTTGAGCCATTTTGATGACTGTTTTGTCATACAATTTATGCCGGATCCGTTGTTTTCGGGCTAGCGGTTAACCGCAAGAGGTAAAGTGATATTCTGACGTTGCCCTCGATACCTGGGGTAACGGAAGATTTCGAGCGCTTCTTTAAAGCATTTACCTATATTGTCAGGATCGGCAACCGGATTGTACTTGAAACGCACGGCCCGGCCTTCATTGGTTACCGCCCAGTCGAGTTCGAATTTCTCTCCATTTTCTACCTCACCGTTTTTTACAGAATCTGTCAGGCAGTTAGTCAATAAGTGCAAATATTCCGAATGGACAGCCTTGATCTGTTTCCGGGAGAGTTTTGATTCAAGTTTGCCAGAGGAAAAATCGCGGTAAGTCGGAAAGCCGGTTGTTTTCTTTTCGATCACATAACAGATACGGGTCCCAAACTCAGTGCGAAGTTTGTTGCAGACTCGAATCATGTCTTTTGACTTAGAATAGCGACGCTTTTCTTCAGGCAGCATTGAAATTTTGTAAAAGTTGATGTCCGAAAAAATACTATAGGCTTTTTTGTTTTTACTTTGTTTTTCTAAAATGTGAGCCGATTTGAATAGAATCTCTCTTTGCTTTTTTGCACATGCTCCCTGACTACATACCTTTGCGGCCTCGGTATACTTCTCTTGCTCGTCGGCCGGGTAGCCGGATGCGGCTGCCAGACGACCTTCGAGTTCGAGAGCCCAGGCTAGCAACTCGAGGTATTTTATTTTTTTGGCAAGTTCGGTTATCTCGTTGGCACTTTGCATCAACTCGAATAGTTCTACCTGGATATCCTCAGGTGGCTCCGAACGTCTTGGCAGACGACCGGCTTTTTTACAAAGATTGTGAAGATTCTTCCAGGTTGCACAAATTTTTTTGAAGAAGGCGGCCTGTTTTTTTGACCAACCGCGAGTAGATTTTGAAAGACGCGAAAGTAGTCGCCGGCGGCTTTTTATACTGTTGCTGGTTGAGTACGCATTTAGCGCTTTTAAGTAGGCCTTGTGGGCGGCCTGTTGATGCCCGAGTTTTCGTTCTACGTCTCCGATTTTCTCGAAAAGATGGCCTCGCTTCTTACCCGTCTGTTCGTTTACTTCAAATTTCTCTAAATTTGCATGTGCTTTCTTGATAAATTCTGCCAGTTTTTTCTTGGAACTTTTGGCATTCAAGTTGGTATGCCCAAGAGAAAGCAAGATGATCACAATATAGATCAGACGAAGTTTCATTGCCTGAGTAAACCAAAGCTGGCTGCTTCGTTCAACAGGTTGCTAGTCGCGTTGACAAGTATTTGTAATCATGAGAAAATATCGCACAATCGGTAGAACTGAGGAATGTGAATGAGCGTTTTTTCAAAGATTATTATTTCAACAGCATGCCTGATTTTCATATTCGGTCTTCAAACTTCACATGCTGCCGATCCTGCCAGTGCTGAGTATTCAAACGACAACTCAAAGATATTCTGGATTGTGCACATATCGGATACTCACATCGGCAGTGAGTGGTACGACGAGGATAGTCGATTTTTCTGGTTGCTGCAGGAAGCCTTGCCTGTTATCCGGCCTGAGTTGGTAGTCAACACGGGCGATCTCTGCGATGGATCAAAAAACGGTATTCCCGCGACCGGACAAACAGAAGGGGAATGGTCTAGATATAAAGAGATTCTAGATATTGCCGGGTTACCGGCGGATTATTACATTGACCTGCCTGGTAACCACGACGGTTACGGTGATCCCGGTTTGACCTATTATCTCGAGTGGTCAATGAACGGTTCCAATTTCAATAAGACTACCCGCGCTTTGAATCTGGAGTTTCCGTTTGGTGACTACTTTATCTTCGGTTCAGCTACTCCGGACGAAGAGGGTCGACCACTTATTGAATCACCTGAATACTCGCAGGCCGAGTTGATCGAAATGGAGGCGGAACTTTCAGCCAATCAAGATGCAAATCTAATATTTGTCTTCGGCCACCATAGAGCAGATCAGCCGGAGAATGTTTCACAAGCCCGTGAAATCTGGAGCCAGTTCGGGGCAGTTTATTTTCACGGGCACAGCCACGTTTACATGATAGTCTCGGAAAATCTACCGGTGACAATGTTGGATTAATAGCAGTCGACAATAACTACATTGCCTACGATGTAACCGACAGCGATGATCCCTGGCCATTCATTGTGGTGACTGCTCCGGCAGGCATCTACCTGGAGTCTGGCGAAGAACATCCCTACAGTTACTCGGTTTGCAATAGCGGTGAATTCAATCCGGTTCGTGCACTGGTTTTCGATAAACAACTCGACCTGAATGTGACCTTCAAAGTGGGCGACGGACCAGCGATTGACATGGTTCAAAACGAAGTAGTCCCCATGATATGGGAAGGCATTTGGGATACTCGCGGTCTTATAGAAGGTGAGATAGAACTTGTGGTCACCGTGGAGGGGACTAAGACGCGTAGCCGGACCATTACGGTCAGACTGGCTGATGTTCCCTGTCCGGAGCCTATT
>JAFDKH010000321.1 GCA_019307065.1 Deltaproteobacteria bacterium | reverse complement strand
TTACGCGAGGCGTTAAAATGCCGGGAGGGCCCCAGCCCGCCGCTGCTCTGCGACCGCTGCGCGGCCGCCAGGCGCTACCGTCTTTAGTGATCGTTCTGTGTTCAGAAGTCTAGCAGGAACAAATCACGAATCTCAGCGTAGTCGACTTCGGGAACGGCGATTGGATCAGCTGAAAAGCATGCCTCGATGCTACCGTCTTCGATTTGGTTGCCGTCAGTCACAAAGTTGAAATATGTCTGTTTTAGATTTACTCCCCAGCATTCGGTCAGACTGGCACCGCCTGGCGGCAGATCGCCGCCTATGGCCTGGGCATCCGAACGACCGTCACCGCTGTCCAGCCAACCGGTAGTTACGTGCAGACTCTCCAGCGCTTCACCGGCCACGTTTGCGACGTCAACGTTGGTGTCAAACTCCAAAACGGTGTAACCCTCAGATGACCTTCCGTAGAAGTAGGTGACATCGCTAACAGCCGTATGGGTATTGTCGCTCCAGACCCCTTCTCCCACAGCTGCGACTGCATAACTGTCGATGTTTTCGACAAAAGCATAGGTAGCGTTGCCCACATCATCCTCGGTCGGATCCAGTGAACGCACGGCCTCCATGTCAACTTCCACGATACCCATCCGGTTAACCGTGCCGTTTGCCGTAGCCAATGGTTTGGCACCCCCGGTCAGGAATATCACCCAGGCGTCTTCACCGCCGCCCAACGGCCGGCCGGCCGCGTACCAGACGAATGTTCGTCGTCCGTCATCCGGATCGATGCAACGGAAGACATGCAGAATGAACTCGAGGTTCTTGCCCTCATCATCCCGGAATGGTCCCCAGACTGCTCGGGCATCATATATTATCTGGTCATCGCCCTGGCCAATCACGCCGTCTTCCAATACGGCCTGCGAAGGCTGAAATCTGGTGATGAACCAGATTACTGAGAAAACGTGATAAGCCTGATCGTTGACCTGCCAAGCAACATAGAAGCTGAGATCATGCAGATCGGCACGCTCGCCCACCAGAGGCTGTCTGAGGGTTTTCAAGCCGGATGTCTGAAAGCTTGGGTCAGTGGTCGTGATGATCAAGGTGTCCTGGCTTGGAAATGCCTCTAAGAAGGCTTTTCCCGATGAGATGTCGTCCAGCGGAGCGCAAGCGATACCAAACAGGCTTAGAACTCCCAGCACGACGGTGATTGAGATTACTTTTTTCATTGTTATTTCCTCCTGGCTAAATGTCCGTGTTCTTGTATGTTGGACACCGCAAGGAGAAAAATTAGAAAAAGAATTTTGATTTCAATGGATTGTGATCTAGATCACGCTCTAATCGAACACGGCAGGTTCCATCACGCAGTCGCCGGGAAGGCCTTCAGTCGGGGCCATGCCGAGCGAGTCTTCGTAGTAGACCCGCTTTTTATCTGAGTCCCAACATTCGGACAGCAAAATGACCAGGGCGCCAAGATCGCCGTCAGTCCAGAGCGAGTCAGCCCGGCCGGCGCCGGTATCATCCCAAGCTACCTTGAGGACAACGTGTTCTTCGGCCAATTTGAGGGGGTCTTGACCATCGTCGATGTCAGTCCAGACATCGAAGTCGAATTCCCCGGATAAATCTCCAAGCTCCAAATAACGATATTCGGCGTTCAGCGGTTGCGGATCGGGATTATTATCGAACATGTCTTTGGAGATAAAATCTAAAAACACTATGGTCAGATCAGTTTTTCCGCTTGGATTATCCTGGTCGGGAGAAGTGTCGAAGCCGATACTGACGCTGCCTTTTTCCACGTTTTGATCGTTGTACTGGTTGCAAATCTCGACAGAAGCGGTCAAATTGCCGGTGCCCCGTCGAAAACTTGCTTGGCTGGGATCTATTGTGCCCGACAAGCAATCTTGCCAGCCTTCGACATAAGCACTAGTATTGCGGCTGGCTACGCTGTTTACCTGAAGATCCAGGCTGAAAATTCCAGTTGCAACATCCTTTTCCATCACAAAGCGCCAATCTGTATTGGGCGTATCCCGGGAGGCCCAGGGGCCCCATAGACGCATATTGTCTTCCCGGGCAGTCGGCGGGAAACCGGTGATAATGTCGACCATATCCAGAAAACCAAATACATGCAGATTGACTTCCAGTGACATCAACCGGGTGAAAACGTACCAATCAGCCGTTTGCCCCAAGACGGCATCCGAGCGATTGGCCAGTGTTGAACTCTGTCCCGCCAGACTTACTTGACGGGCCTGGGACTCCGCCACTCGAATCTCCAAAGTAGACTTGGCCGGTACGGCGTAAAGAAACTCGAGGTCTTCTTGAAGATATTTGTTTGAATAGTCTCCACAGCCCGACAGATTGACTAGCGAGACAATCACAAGAATACAAAGCGAATTTTTCATTGTACTCTCCAAAACCCTAATACCTGTAGGCGATGCCCAAATAGGCACCGCCGTATCCTAATGAAGAGCTGCCTTCAACGTTGTAGTAGAGATAGTGAACCCGGCCCTCAAAAAACAAATCGATATTGCCAAAGTGAAAAGCCATGCCGGCTGATATACCGGGGCTGATAGTACTGAAAGTCTGCGATGGCCAGCTCTCGAGCGGTTCACCGAACTGACGCGAGGTAATTAAAAAACTCAATCGCGGGCCGGCATACAGTCCAAACCACTCCCAATCCAGGTGAAAATGCATTGCCACTCCGACCTCGGCTCTGAAGAACTTGGCATTGACCCGCTGGCTGGCTCCACTGTCCAGTTTCACCTGGGTTGAATCGTTGCCGCCGCCGAAAAGAACATCCAGGGCTATCGAAACCCAATTAGCCAGCACGCCAAAGAACTCAATTTGAAAGCCGACCTGGAGGCTCGAATAAAAAAGATCTCGCCTGGTGGGTGCGTCAAAGAAGGCCTGGCCGCCAAAGCGCAAGGAGTATCCCAAATAGTTTGTCTTTTCGCGAATGACTATAAGGCCTTTGGTAATGTCATCTTCAAAAGCAACTTCTCTTAGCTCTTCATCTTTGACGGTCAAGTGCTGGCCCGCCTCCAGGGCGTATTCCCCAAAGAGCAGATCGTTTTTACGTCTTTTTTTAACAGCAAATATACCCGGACTGACGGCAATTGAGCAGGCCTGGCCTTGTACTTTGTTTACCTCAGCAACTATGTGATGTTTTTCGAGATCATAAATCAGGTAACTGCCGCTGAGTTTTTCTGGAAAGTCTATCCCGCAAGACGGAGTACTCAAGCGAGTAAGAATAATCTCTCCGCGCCCGGCTACCTGATAGCCATATGTCGGATGCTGAGTCCCGCCTCGAGTTCCGGTAGTCCGATTGACTGTTTGATTGTAGGTATATTCGTATACTTCCCTCAGGGAGACAGCCCCGTCGCCGGATTGATCTGCCGCACCCCTGAGACCCGAAGTCAGATAATGGGTAAAAAAAGAGCCCCCAATATCGTCAGACTCTTGAGAACCTTCGGTAGCCGAACTGGAAGTGACGATGATTTGGCCTTTGGTGTGTTCGACTTTGACGATCGAAGGTGCCAGAGTGCCGCCCTTCATGCGTGTGATTTCACCTGCCTGACAGGCATCGATGAAAGCCACCCGCATATCGGCTGGCGAGTTTTCGAGCCAATCTTTTACTTTGGACATGGCCAGCCGGCTATCATCCAGGATCAATTGACCGTCCTTGGCGTGTCCTGAGTAGTAGAAGACAAGCATGGTCGTCATTCCCGATTGAGTAGCCCGCTCGATTTGAGTTTGAAGATCTTGCATGGCCTCGACAACGTCATCGGCGCTACCGCCCAGAACCATTGTCGTCCGATTCAGAGATAGGTTGCCGAGATCGACAAATACATCTCTTACTTTTTCGGCGTCCCGTTGGGCATAGCGCAACTTTTCCAGATCTTGACCACCTTCATTGTTGGCAACCAGCAGGCCGAAGGGAACTATCTCTCCCTCGGGCCAGGCGGCCCAAACCTGGTTTGAAAATATGAGCAGCGAACCAATAATCAATAAGTTGCGGATCATTGCTTTTCCTTGAACAGCGTCAGACTGCTCTGATCGCACTCGAGTTCGAGCGGCAGCCGGTCGCTGGCAACCAGTTTCAGCGTGCCGCCCGGGACATCTTTTACTGTCTTGATCAGCTGTTCGGCCACAATCGGCTGCGAACAGATTAGCACGAAAATTCTTTCTTTTCCCAATGTCTCGTCGAGGATGACACTCCCGGGTACTGGTCGACCGGCCCCGCCCGGAAAAGCTTCCGGCTCTTTGGCCGGCAGCGGGAAGTAGACACTCACAACACCATTGTGATCGATACCGACGATATGAACAAATCCACCGGCCAAAGCGGTAGCGGAACTGGATCCGGTCGCCCGGGTGTAAAATCCTGTCTGCCGAGGCGACTTTTGGTCCTTCAGCTTCCATAACGAAGTAGCTCAACTCGATTGTCTTGCCCTTCATGCGGATATCCCCGCCACCGGTTGTCCAGAATGTGGCGACTAAAATGAACAGCAAAACGATAATGCCAGCCGCGGGTGCCAGTCGGGCGGGTCTCAGCAGAGCCTGCCACCAGGAAGTCTGCGCCTTGGAAACTTGGATCTGATCGGTCCGCTTCTGAACTGTGGCCAGGAATGTCCGGCGGTCATGTTTAGCCTGGAACGATTCGCGCATTTGACCAAGTTCGGCAAGCGAAGCGGCACAGGCTGGGCATTGGTTGAGATGGGCTTGAATTTGATCTTGTTCGGAACCGCTCAACTCGCAGGCCAAGAATCTTGTCAGGCAGTGCTTACTGGGATGTTCGGCTTCTGGGCGGATTTCGAAAGACACTGGATTACCTTTCTATTTCAGTTGCTGCTTTGCTTTTTGGACGAAAATCTTCAAACGCTTGCGAACCGTGGGAACGCTTAGATTCAAAATATGGGCCACTTCT
>JAFDKH010000136.1 GCA_019307065.1 Deltaproteobacteria bacterium | reverse complement strand
AGTCCGTACGACAGGGCTGCCGCGGTTGGTTCGTTAATGATTCGTTTCACATCAAGGCCGGCGATTTGGCCGGCGTCCTTAGTTGCCTGGCGCTGGCTGTCGTTGAAGTAGGCCGGAACGGTTATCACTGCCTCAGTTACCTGCTCACCCAGGTAGGCTTCGGCCGAAGCTTTGAGCTTTTTCAAGATCATGGCCGAGATCTCCTGCGGTTTTTTCTTCTTACCGGCGATCTCGATTTCCGCCATTTCTCCCGAGCCGGCGACTACTTTATATGGCACTGCCTTTTCTTCGGAAGAGATCTCTGTAATTCGCCTGCCCATGAATCTCTTGATTGAACTTACCGTGTTTTCCGGATTGGTTACCGCCTGGCGTTTGGCCGCCTGGCCGACTATCCGCTCACCGGAACTGCCAAACGAAACTACGCTTGGAGTCGTTCGGGCCCCTTCTTCGTTTACGATAATTTTTGGTTCACCTGATTCCATAACTGCGACGACACTGTTGGTCGTTCCCAGATCGATACCTATAGCTTTGGTCATTTTACACCTCCACTTATCCCCCGGGCATCACCCACCCGGTTTCTTGATTCATTAACAAGATGGTAATTATTTTTGAATTGTCAAGAACTGGAAATGATTTTCATCAGTTGGAGCAGGTACATCTAATATCTCCAATCGCATTCTCCAGGCATTCATAAGCGGGTGGACACTCGGCGTTTGTCGCGCATTCACGACCGCAGGTATGCGTGGCGCCGGTGTCAGGCAGGCATTCCAAGCTAATTTCGAGACACAGGTCCGGTTCGACGGCAGGATCGCATGAGACTTCCTCGCAGATACATCCATCCTCGATACACAAACCAAGTGCTAACTCCTTTTTCCAGCATTTCCAACCTGTGGGGCAATGAGAATCAAGCACGCAATCACGGCTGCACATATCCATTAGTTCTATTCCGGCTACTTCATCGATAAATGGGGCACAATACATATCATAGGCTTCGCAAATCTCCGGTGTGTCTTTGCACCACAGGCAGCCTGGCGGCGGAGTGCAAGAGCATTGTCCC
Source organism: Deltaproteobacteria bacterium (assembly GCA_019307065.1). Taxonomy (GTDB): domain Bacteria; phylum Myxococcota; class B64-G9; order B64-G9; family B64-G9; genus JAFDKH01. The sequence goes on along the minus strand of JAFDKH010000136.1, from coordinate 13,222 downwards.
TGCGAGCTGCAATAAAGTGACTCTTGATCGGCAATCATCGGACAGTCATCAGTAGTATCGCAAGTGATTCGACAAAGGTTCTGAATACAGGGTGCATGGGTGGCGCCGCCGATCAGCGGGCAATCCGGGTCAGAGTCACAAGCCAGACAATTTTCTGGGTCTACATCACCACAGGTACAGAACTGGCCGACGCAAGAGTATGGATAGGGGCACTCGGTGTCATCTACGCATGGGCCACCACAAATGTTGCCTCCACTGCACATGCTAAGGCCGTAGGCGTAGCAATCTTGATTTGTGTAGCAAGGCTGGGAGCAAGCGGGCAGACAGGCGCAGAAGTCGATCCCGAAAAAGAAAAAGTTGACGCATACTCGAGGCTCGCCGGCAGTATTCAATCCGCAAGGTTGTGCGCCATATTCATTGACAGAACAAGACTCGGTACAGAAACTGCCGACAATATTATGCTTGGTACAGACTTGATCGCTTTTACATTCGCTGCCCACTTCGCAAGCTGTCTGGCAAGCGCAAACGCCGGGAACGAGCGTGCCATCTTCGGATTCGTCGGTCAGCCCGTCGCAGTCGTTGTCTTTAAGATCGCAGATTTCATCACAGGGAAACACAGTCTGTTCGCAGTCGCCATATTGGCCGTTTTCGCATGTCGCCTCTCCAAACTGACACTCTCCAAGCAGCCCGGTGTCGCATTCTATAGTCTGGTCGTCCTGGCATTCGCCCGTATCGGCACCGTCATTCGCACCGGCGTCGGCACCGGCGTCAGCACCGGGGTCAGCACCGGGGTCAGCACCAGCGTCAGCACCGGGGTCAGCACCGGGGTCAGCACCGGGGTCAGCACCGGGGTCGGCACCGGGGTCAGCACCGGGGTCAGCACCAGCGTCGAAACCTTCGTCGCCGCCCCCGTCGTGGCCGTCCTGAGCGGGCTCGCTGCATACAAGATCTTGGCAGGTCATGTCTGGCGGGCAGTCGCTTTCGGTTTCACACTCCGTATTCACGACACAGTCATTTATGAGGTCACAGTGTTCCCAGGCGACGCAATTGCTGTCATCAGCCGTGACCTGGCATTTATCTAGCTCTTCGTTACAGGAGTCGTTGGTGCAAGACACAGAATCATCGCACAAGGGAGCATACCCCGGTCTGCAATCATGTATAGGGTCGCATATTTCATAGCCGTCACACCATAGCCCGTTGTTACAATCTTCATTTCGCGTCTGAAAAACGCATTTTTCCTCGCTCTCACTGCAACTGTCGACTGTGCAGCCGACCAGGTCATCACATATAATTGCAGTTCCTCTTTGGCAATGACTGTTGACACATGTTTCATGACCGTTGCAATAGGACAAATCAATGCAGTCCGAATCTCCACCACACGGTATTGCGACACAACCATCTTCTTCCGGTTTACACAGTTTGTTTTCGTCACATAAGCGGTGATCGGGTACGTTTTGACAGGCATCACCTTCTTCGTCGCAGCTGTCTACGGTACAGTCGATAGAGTCGACACAGTTTACTGATGTTCCAACTCGGCAAATACCGGTCTGGCAAGTCTCAGGCCCGTTGCAGTACTGGCCGTCGTTGCAATCTGCATCGGTGGCACAGGCGCTGGCAACACAACCCTGGTCGGGGTCACACTCCTCCCAGGGTTGACACAGGTCGTTGTCCGGTGAGTTGACACACTTGCCGGCCGCGCGATTGCAACTGTCGTGAGTACAATCGATCTCATCGTCGCAGTCGGGAATAACGGCCCCGGATGCCGGTCTGCACTTTCGATTGAAGCATTCCTCCTCACCATTGCATGGGTTGCCGTCAGAACAATGAAAGTCTGCGGTGCAACCAGTGGCCACACACGTCTCAAGGGTAGTATCCCAGACTTCGCCTGCCAGGCACTTGGTCGGATCCGGTTCGACTGGTTTGTAGGACGAACAGCCGGCCAGACAAATGATCAGGCCGAAGACAAGAAACCGGTAGACGATCGTAAACATGCCTCCTCCAAGCGTCAATCAAGTAAATACTAAACGAAAACGGTCGAAACGGGTAGGTCCTGGAGAAAAAATACTACAAGTGCCTGTTGGCTGCCTATTTTGCTTTGGAGATCAGGGACAAAAGCGATTTGCACAGCTTTCTTTCTGCGAATTCTCCAATTCGGGAGAATTTTTTCAGAAACTTCATTACTTTTGGGGCCTTACCACCCTGGCGCTTGACTTCCTCGAGGTAGATCTGCAAGACCGGGTCTTTTTCGATATCTTTGCTTAGATTTCTTATGGCGTTGGCCAGGCGGCCAGGACTGAGCTCAGCCATTTTGTAAATGGCTTGGCCCATCTGCTGGCGCATGGCAGCCGGAGCCGCGGCGACTACTTTATATAGAATTTCATTGGCGGGCGGGTCTTCAACCATGGCCCCCATATTGCTCAATTTGGACACCATCTCGTCAAAGATCTTATTGTCGGCTTGCGCCAGGGCGCTGATGCCGGCTGAACTGGTTGGAAAATTCTTGATAAATGATTCGTCGGAGCCGTCGATTTTGATACGGGCCAATCCCAGGCCTAGACGAACGATTGGATTTTCGACGCTTCTCTGACTGGCGATTATCACCTTGCGATACTTGACATCGGCTAGATCTACGGCGGCCCTCAGCCGATCTCCGATTGGCGCCTGTTTGTCTACGAGCATCATCTTGATATACAAGAGGGATGTCTCAGCCGGCATCTTAGATGGGCCATGTTTGGCAGCCACATTCCATTCTCCGGTTGAAGCCCGAAGTTCGGCAAACTTCAGCTTGTTCCTCTCGTTGATCAGTGGAATCGCAGCTTCGCCGGCCTTTGAATCGACAATCAGCAATAAACCTTCTGGACCGTTTTTCAAGGCTTCAATTTTGACGTTGGCGAAAGCTCCGGCACTTCTGCGGCCCAGGCACTTCTTGATTTTTTTAATGAAGGTGGCTTCATCAGTCGAGGCGATCAGCGCTTTTGAAAAATGAGAGGCAATCAGAATCGGGTCTTTACTCACCGACCGGCTACCTAGTTGCTTTAGATAGCTTTGCCAAAGGTCTTTTGCTTGGGTCTTTTCAGCCTCCGAGGTGTCTTGAAGATCGCTGAATTTACTCGAACTACAGCCGGCAATAAGAACAACGACTAGTACTAATCGGGTCAGACGCCACATGCTATCCTCCTTAAGAATGCCGCTCAAATGGCCACTTTACGTCTGAGCCGGTATACCAGGGCTGACAGCTTCTTCAACCCGCGCGGCGTAGCAAAGCAATAGAGTCCCATTCCTTTTCGAGTGTCAACTTCATCAATCCAGCAGACTCGGGCCGACAGGTTGATCGGAAACCAGAGACGCGAGGGCCGCAATTTTACATATACTCCTTGTCCAATTTCGGACAGAGGTTCGTCGGTACGGATGAACAGCCCCTCTTGACTGATATCGCGAACCCGGCCGTTGAAGAATTTTTTTTGGAAGTAGTAAGTCACCGGGAAGTCAGCTCGCAGCCGGGGGGAAGTTCTGCGCGTCCCGGGCTTCCACTGGCCGTCGGCAAAAGCACACAATCGCTTGAAACGATCGGCGTCGCTTTCAATAACCTCCAAAAAGACACCGCGTGGACTTTTGGTCCCTTTGGGTCGGGTGCGTCTGGCAACCACCATTGCTTTCATGGGAAACAATACGTTGCTGTCTCCCACGGCGATTTCCAGGTCCACCAAATTTCCGACTTTCATATTGCCAATCGACGGGTAAAATAGGACGTTTTTTTCGCGATCTTCAAGACATTTGGAGAGCTTTTCCTCCGATTCAAATTCAAGAAGAGTCCACTTGTGCCCCACTGTTACCTCCGATTGAACTTCGCCTATCCAATTGAATATGTGCCTGGATTGTGGCACAAATGTAATGGAGGTGCAAAGATGCCAAGAATACTTCCGACAATCGTTGTGATATTTGCCTTTTCATACGCTTTTGCCGATGACGATCCAAAAGAATCCAAGCCCGATATGTTCAAGGTTGAACAACATCTGTTTGCTCATGCAGCTCATTTCGATGGTAAAGGACAATGTCAAGCAGTAGGAAAAGTCGCCCTGAAATCTTGGTGGGTTCGCGGGTTTCCTGCTGAAATTCCACATTTCGAGACGTGCACCACAATTTCATCCAAGACTCGTAAAGGGGAAATCGATATCGACCTGGCGGTCGTTTCAAAAGACGGCGACCGACTTTTACGAGTTGGCGGAGTTCTTGATTTGGGTATCGATGGTCGGGCTAGCCAGGCCATCGACTGGGATCATCTGGTGGTTCCGGCAGCCGGCACTTATTTCATGCAAATCAAGATAGAAGGTAATGAAGTTGCCCGCTTTGCTATGCAGTTTAAAAAGCGAAAAGCCAAGAAAAGAAAGTAGTCGACCTATTTAAGCAGCATCTTTGCGCGCTTCAACTGAACGTCCTCACCCTTACCATCCCATGCAACATTTATATCCGGTTCAATGCCGTCGAACAGAGGTGTTCCTTTGGGCGAGTAGTAGCGGCCGTTTGATATTTTTAACGCTGAACCATCCATTAACTCCATGACCACCTGAACGGTACCTTTGCCGAGTGTTTTTTCCCCGACCAGTTTGGCTCGCCCATAGTCGCGCAAAGCCAGAATCACAATTTCACTGACACTGGCTGTACGATGATCGGACAGGATAACCAAAGGCAGATCGCGGTAAGCTCCCGGATGAGGACTTTGTTCAACCTCGACTCGCATATGTTTTTTTCCAACAACGCTGACTACTTTTCCGCCTTTGATGAATTGGCCGACAACATCAGTACCTTCAGTAACCAGGCCGCCCGGGTTGCCTCTAAGATCGAGAATCAGTCCCTTAAGACCCATAGTCTGCAATTTTTTCATTACTGAGGCCAACCGACGGCCTGTGTCGGCCCGGAAGTTAAACAGTTGCACCCTGGCAATGCCGTTCTTGGGGGGATCTACAGACAGGTTGCGTTTTGGTTCCGGTGCACAGGTCAGTTCGTACTTCTTGCCGGCAATACTTAGTTTTATTTTTCTGCCGACCTTGCCACGCATGAGGGCCAGGGCTTCGAGCTCATTGAGTTGAGATGCGGCTCGACCAGCAATTTGATCGACTTTCATTCCAACCTTAATACCGGCTTTATAAGCAGGAGTGTCGACCACAACATCGAGGACCTTCAGGCCGCCCTGATGCGGCTCGACCAGCAAACCGACGTCGCCGGTACTTTGCGAGCCATCATCCAGCAGTCGGTTATACAGATCGGCTTCTAAAAAGATACTCCAGGGATCACCGCAATAGCTGACTATTCCCCGAATTATGGCATGTTCGAGGGTTTTGTGATTTTTGGCTAATTTTTGTTTTTTTATCAGTTTGGCAGCTTGAACCAGAGCTTTTTCGAGATTTTTGTAATTACTGATTGCAGTCCTGTTGATCTGGTAGGATTTTCCACCGGCTTTTACCAAAAAGAGCGCCGGGCGGCTGAGGACTTGAATCTCACATTTTGGAGCAGCTTGCTTGAGACCTTCGAGTCCGCCCAGCAACAAGGCAGCTAGATTGGGTCGTTCGACGAAGGCTACCTGAAAATGACGAATAACTTCATGCAGGGTAGAAAACTCATTGGCAGCTGAAGAGTTCGGTGAAATAACAAAGAAAGTAACGATTATCAAGCAGCTAAACAGCCTATTTTTCATTTGCGGCGCCTCCTTGGTTATGAATCAGGCAAGACTCATAAGGTCAGTGACGTATGGAAAAGTCATTAAACTCATTTCTGGATTCTTCCCATTTCGTCTCAACAGCCGTCACGCTGGCCATGCTCGGCCCTTTATGACACCAGTCGATTAGTTTTTTCAGCGATCCTTCTAAGCCTTCGGCCACCAGTTCGACACTTCCGTTGGCCAGGTTGCGTACCAGGCCGTTGATACCCAGTTCGGTCGCCGCATCGCGGGTATACCACCTGTAGGCCACACCCTGAACCCGGCCGCTGATTATGGCGTGTACACGCGATTTCTTTTGGTTCGTTCCCATTACCAGTTTCAACGTCTCACAGAAGATCACTGGCCAATTCAGCCAGTTCGCTACGTTCGCCTTTTCGTAGAGTTACATGTCCGTTTAGAGACTTGCCCTTAAAACGATTTACAATATAGGACAGCCCGTTGGTTGAGGCATCCACATATGGATTGTCGATCTGATAGAGGTCACCCGTCAGTACGACTTTGGTGCCGTTTCCGGCTCGGGTGATGATGGTTTTTACTTCGTGAGGTGTCAGGTTTTGGGCTTCGTCAACTACGATATATTGATTGGGAATACTGCGGCCGCGAATGTAGGTTAACGGTTCGATTTCAATCATGTCCATATCCATCAACTCACGGTAACTTCTGCCCTGGCGCTTGTCTTTACCGGACAGGTTCAGCAAGAAATCGACGTTGTCGTAAATCGGCTGCATCCAGGGGTTGAGTTTATCTTCGATATCCCCAGGTAAAAAACCGATGTCGCGCCCCATAGGAAAAATCGGACGCGATACAAGTAGTCGTTGGAACGAATCTTCTTCAGCTGTTTTATACAAACCGGCCGCTATTGCCAAGAGAGTCTTGCCGGTCCCGGCTTTACCGGCAATGGTCACCAGCTTGATACGATCGTCCAGAAGCAAGTCCATTGCGAAGCTCTGCTCTCGGTTGCGGGGCTGGATTCCCCAGACTCCGCCGCGCACTTTCATGACAGGATTAATCTGCTGGCAGGTCGGATCGATTCGGGTCAAAGCCGATTGATTCTCATTGGTCGGATTCTTTAGATGCAGGAACATATTGCTAACCGGCTTAAAGTCTTTAAGTTCGCTGACTCCCAGCTTGCCGTCGCGGTAGAATGCATCGATTGTCTCGCCGGGTACGTCGAGCTGACTAACGCCAGTATAGATCTCATCGATGGCAACATGCTCGGTGTCGTAATCCTGAGCCATGATTCCAACTACATCGGCCTTGATTCGCAGGTTGGCATCCTTGGTGATGAATATTGCCGGGCTGTCTGGTTCACGTTCCTTGATGTCGTATGCGACCGCCAGGATTTTGTGATCCATTTTTTGGCTAAGGCCAAATTCTTCCGGCAGGCTGCGTTTGGTGAAAAGCACGCGCAGACGGCCGCCGGTCGGCAACTTCACACCGCTGCTGAGCTTGCCTGAAGCACGGTATTCATCGATATAGCGGCCGACCACACGCGCGTTGCGTCCCAGCTCCGAAAGATCTCTCTTGAATCTGTCGATTTCTTCAATGACATAGATCGGGATGATTACGTCATTATCGCCAAAGGACAATATTGCTTGAGGATCATGGAGGAGTACATTGGTGTCGAGGATGAAGTTTTTTGCCATTATTTGCCCCCGGTTTTATCTGACTGCCCAATACTTGCATAATGAACAGTCTGATTGCGACCGTTATTCTTGGCATGGTACAAAGCCTGATCGGCACGATGGATCAATTCTTGTTCATGGCGGGCAAGATCAGGCAATGTGCAGATGCCAAGTGAAAGTGTAATAGAAAAATCGTTCTGCTCGTAAACAAATCCTTGGTTGCCTATTTCAATCCTGTAGCGCTCTGCCAACAGTAAGGCGCCGGCTTGATCTGTCTGCGGTAAAACTATGGCGAATTCTTCGCCGCCGATACGAAAGACCCGGTCTGTCGTGCGGGCCAATTCATTGAACACCCGGGCAACTCTTTTTAGCACTTCGTCGCCCATTGGATGGCCATAACTGTCGTTGATCTTTTTAAAGTGGTCAATGTCAGTCATAATCAATGATAGCGGATTCTCATAGCGGCTGGCTTTGGCGATCTCCTCTTCGAGCATTTCGAAGAATCGCCTGCGGTTGAACAGCCCTGTCAGAGAGTCCGTTGTGGCGAGTTCTTCCAGCAACTCGTAGCGCTCGGCATTCAGAATGCTTAAGACTGCAATATTGGTGATTGTTTCGAGAGTTCGCTTGACGTCTTCGGCCCGACTGCCTTTGTCCGGAAAAAAAGAGGACCTGGTGCTGCCGACTACCAGGGCGCCAATCGTTTGACTCTCTTCCTGGCTGGCTAGCTTCAGCGGAGCAACCTTGAGCGACCTCAAGCCCGGTGGATCGTTTTTTGCGCCGAAGATTATTTGTTGGCTCCGGTTGCGTTTGTCAAACGGTTGGTCGGGTAGAATCAACCCGCGTCGCATCGCCAGTGAGCAAAGGTTTTTATTCCGCGATATCTCTTTAGCCAAGTTGTCGTTTTTCCAGCTTGAATACTCGTCTTGAGCCTCAACCGCTTTGATTATCAGGGATTTCTCGTTCTCTTGAAGAACTACAGCCGCAAAGTCGGCCCCATTGAATATCTCGCATAACGAGTGGGCTATCTGGTCGCTGACTTCCTGAAGGCTAACCGATTTGATTAGACCTTCGGTCGAGTCGTAAAGGCCCTTGGCCTCATTGCGCAGCTGGTCCATCAGGTTCAGCCGCATTTCGGTGTCCATTGTCCTGAGAATCTCTCCGGCCGCTACCTGCAATAATTGTTCATCTTCTTCGCCGAAAGGAACGTCAACCCGCCGATCAGCGAGCAATACGCCGCGTAGATGTCCCTGCTCACCTTCGAGCAAAGGAACGCCGACGAATGTTTTGATCGGAACCTTGTCGTAATAGTAGGTCAAGCCGCGGTCGGATTTTCGCAAGTTATTGCGCCGGACTGGCTCTTTACTCTTGAGAATGGCTCCAACCAGGCCAGAGCGGGCTTCCATTGGCTCGGTGATCAGCAGTTCGCCGACTTTACGCGGCCGGGAGGCTTTCAGGGTCACCGTAGTCTCGTCCATCGAGAGCCAGTAAACAGCCACACAATGTGGGCGCAGGGCTGCGTCGAGAACATCGAGAACATTGACCATGCTGATACCGATTTGCTTGACTGAACTTCTTTTGAGATCTTCACGACGTTTATCCAGTGACATCCTGGTGTCTACCGATGTCATTCCGCTCAGACGATATTCGTCAGCTTCTTGTTCGGCTCGGCGTAGCCGATCAACTATCTGGGCTTCGCGTTTTTTTCGCTCGGTGGTTGTCCAGGTCCACTCGAGCGCACCAACCATGAAAGGAAAACCGACAATTGCCGCTAGATGGGTGGCGAGCACCCAGATCGAGTCGGTCTGAATACCAAGGAAGGTCAGTAGTTCGAAACAGCATGCAAAAAGTACAAGCACAATCCTGTTAAAAACTGAAGCGTCAAAGCCGCCGGTTGCCGCCAGCAAGATGTACAGAACAGGATAAAGCGGACTGTTATGCGACCCGGTAAGTTGGATTAGTAAAAAGCACGAACAGAGAAGCAGTAGCTCGAGTTGGAAATACTCTGATTTGCCACCGGGCTTGTGGATGGCTTGATCCGAAAATCGCTGGTTCAGTTTCACCAGTCGGCTGATCAATAACAAAACCAAGCTAAGTGTGACCGACAGGACAGTCCAGTTCCACTTTTTAAAAAACCCAAGATATAAAAGGACCCCGAACGCTATCCCGGCTGATTCAATAAACAATCGTTTTTCGAACCAGCGAATTCCATATCCAAGTTGTCGACCGAAACCCATGTTCAAGCTCCCTTTCAGGGTTTCGCCGAAGAATTGTGACCATCAATGGTTAAGCCACCGCCATCCTTGATGGATACTGGTTTATGAAGCACATTCGTTTTTTTATCGGGTGTCACTGATTTGTTCTGGGGTAGATTCAAAATTACTTCATCTGGTCTCACCAGACCCAATTCTTCGCGGGCCACTTTTTCGATATAGTCCAGGCGTTTCTTGAGAGCTTCGATTTCAAGCGCCAGACGATGGTTTTCTTCAGCCAGCGCACGATTTTCTTTCTGGATTCGTTCGAGTTCAGTTTTTAGTCGAGTTTGCTTTGAACTGCCACCAGGACCAATCAAAGTATATACGATAAATCCCAAGGCCAGAGCCATGGCAAGCAGGAAAGCGACCTTCGCACTGGTTTCCAATTGGAGGTCTACTCCTCCATTGTGGCAATCGCCAATTTTTTAAGTCCAATTGTTGCAGCCGTGTCCATAGTTTTGACTACTATACCATGATTGACCGATTTATCGGCCTGCACTACAACCATTGTATCGGGATTGTCTTTGTAAATCTTAACGAGTTTATCATGTAAGGCTTGATCGGATAAAGTTTCGCCGCCAATAACAGTCCGGCCGTCTTTCAATATTGCGATTGTTATATGTTTCGACATTGAAGAAATCTCGGTCGACTTTGCTCTGGGCAAGTCAACCTCGAGCCCGCTTTCTTTGACGTTTATTGCGAATGTTGTCGTCAACAAGAAGAAAATCAGCAACTGAAACACCATGTCTATCAAAGGTGTCAGCTCGAGTGTCACCTCTTCGTCACGAGTTTGGTTGTCCTGAAAATTCAATTGTCTTCCTCTTGAGCAGAATCAGGAGTAGCCCTGCTCATTTGCTGTAACATGCTAAAAGCGCTCTGCTCCATTTCCATGACCATGCCTGAGACTTTCGAGCGAAAATATCTGTAAAAAGCATAAGTCGGTATAGCTATCATCAAACCGGCGGCCGTGGTGATCAAGGCCTGCCAGACTCCGGAAGCCACCACGCTGGGATTTCCAACTACCTTGAGTTTCTCGACTTCCTTGAAGGCTTCGATCAACCCCAGAACAGTACCTAAAAGACCCATCAATGGTTCCATGGCGGCGATTGCCCCCAGGGCGCCGATCCAACGCGAGAGAAAGGAAGTTTCTTTTCGCCCGGCTAGCTGCAATGATTCGTGTACTTCAGCCCGAGGCCGATCGGCGTTCTCGAGACCGGCTGTCATAATTCTGGCAATAGTTGATTCGTTTTCCCGACAGGCGGAAAGCGCTTCGGCCTTGCGCCCGGATTTCATCATTTCGTCCATTCTAATCAGGAAAGGGTCTGGGAAAATTCTCGAACGCTGTAAAGTCCAGAATCTCTCGATGATAATAGCCAAGGCAAAAACGGAACCCAGGATAATGGGTACCATCATGAAGCCGCCGCGCAGAAGTGTCTCTAACATGCCCGAAACCCTACCACAATCTGCGTGGGATTCAAGAATATGCTACAGAAGCTTCTCGATTATCCGTTCAACCTGCTCGATTGGCACAAAGCCGAGGAATATCTTCTTCAAAATTCCAGATCGATCGAATATCAATAGCATTGGCGTGATCGAGACATCGCCCAAAGGGCTGCGGCCTTGTCTGATTGCCTCGTCGGCCAGAGCGACCGGATATGGAATATCCATACCCTCGACGTAGGGCCGGACAACCCGGCTGCCCAACTTGTCCAGAGCGATTCCGAGACAGCTCAGACCTTGTTGGTGATACCGTCGGTAAAGACCGGCATAGCCGGTTATTGCCAGCATCGAGGACTGGGACCAGGTGTTGAAAATGTCGACCAGTAATACCTGGCCGCGAAACTCGGATAGATTGACCGTTTCGCCGCCGGCCTTGGGTAACCTCATCGAGAAAAATTGCTCGCGCCGTTGTTCGGGGTCAAGCCCGGCACATCCCAGGCAACTGGCGACAAGCAGACAAATTAACAGCCAGCGGCCGCTGAGCCTATTCCTGCGGGTCAAGCCAAACATAAATGTCCTCAGCCACCTGTCGATCCATGGCGAATTCGCTTTGATCCACTTCGACTACCAGAACTGGTGTTCGTTGATGAACCCGGATGGACACACCCGGGCTGATGCCCATGGACAGAAGCATATGCAGCCGATCATGATGTTGCGGGCGAATATAGGCTACTCTAGCTGGCGGGCCACAGGTGAGTTCGCTCAAGGGTTGCAATGCCTGGCCAACTTTGCTTTTTCGTTCCCGACAACATTTGCCGGGCGGGATTGCTTTTCCGTGCGGGCATTCATGTGGATGACCCAGCAGGGTACACAGTCCCTGGGTGACCTCGGGCACGACGCTGTGTTCGAATGAACAGGCTGCCAACTCGGCCTGTTCTTGGCCCATACCCAAAATGTCTGAGAACAAACGTTCTGCAAGTCGATGGCGCCTGATGATTGCAAATGCCAGTTTTTCACCCGCTTTTGTCATGATGATGGATTCACCGTCGAGAGTGATCAGTCCCTGCTCTTCCATTTGTTGAATCGTTTTACGATCAACTTCAGCATGAGCAACTTCGAGACAGGCGGACACAGTTGCATTATCGTCCTCACGGCATCTCCAGATGGCTTCCAGCATTTCATCGACAACGTGGTTTTTCATAAAACAATTTCCTTTTCAAAACGTAATATTCAGCCAGCGACAGGTGACATTGAGTAACGCTCCCAGAGCCAGCGAATAAGGAATAACAAAGCATAGAATTACGATCGAAGGCCAGAAACCTCTTTCCTTGAACATGACCAGAATGGAGTTGATACAGGGGATAACGAGAGTCATCACCAGAAGAGTCACAACTACCTGCACTCCATCATAAAGGCCGCCGGCAGTTTGTTGAGCGAGCAGCGCGGCTCCCGCCTCACGCCTGATCATGGTCATCAAAAAGACATCTGCGCTCTGTTGCGGAAGTCCCATTATATTTTCGAGAACCGGCCGCACCGCATCGCGCAAGGACTGCAAGGCGTGGGCTTGATCCAGAAGAAACAAAATAAAGGTACCGGCCAGAAAGTACGGAATTGCCTCTTTTAGAAACCAGATATTACGCTGGCCGGTTTTCAACAGGATATTCTTGAGTCTTGGAATCCGAAGTGGTGGAAGTTCCAGAATAAAGTCCGGACGTTTTCCCGGAACCAGCAAGTTGGCGATCAACCCGACTATCAAAAACTGCACTAGTAGTACTCCAAACAAGACAACCGTTGCCCAGATGGACAGACGAGCCAGGAGAACCATCATGACACTCAAAAGCGGTGCACATGGAATGCCAAGGATTAGCAGCAATGTAGCGATGATCCGTTGCTTGCGCGTGTCGAGCACTCGAGTAGCTAAGATGGCCATGGTGATACATGAAAAACCCATGATTAAAGGAAGCACTCCTTTGCCGTTCAGACCGATCTTTCTCAAGGAACGGTCCATAAGAAGAGAAAGGCGCGGCAAGTATCCTGAGTCTTCCAATATGGCAAAGGCGAAGAAGAAAGTCGCAATTACCGGCAAGACAATCGCCAGTGAAAGCGTCAAGCCGACTGTTAACAGGCCGAACTGCCCGGTGAGCATTTCCCTGAGCCACTGCCAGGGAATATGGCTTACCCAGCCCTCC
>JAFDKH010000320.1 GCA_019307065.1 Deltaproteobacteria bacterium | reverse complement strand
CATTTATTACCTCCTTTAATTGTTTTTCTTAATTAATGCCGGCAATGTTCATAGAAAGCGTCAAAGGCTGCGTAGAAACACTCCCAGGGCGGCAAGGTCAACCCGGCGCCGACCTGGCCAATTCCCGGTTCGCGATGAGCTATACCGGTGTTTATGGCCGGTAGCAAGTTGAACTCGACTACTTTCTGCAAGTCGATTCCAGTCGGTGCGCCGGCGAAGCCGAGTTGCGGGATTGTCCAAACCGGGTTGCGCCCAATTGTAATTTGTCCCATGCGGCGCGTTGTTTCGAGAGCATCTTCGGCCGTGCCGCCGACGAACTGGACTATGGCCGGGGCGGCCGCCATGCTGAACCCTCCGATTCCAACTGTCTCCATGATAGTGCTGTCGCCGATATCGGGGTTGGCGTCATCTTTCGAAAAACCCGGGAAGTACAATCCTTCGATATCTTGGGCGGGACCGATAAACCAGCGCCCGGGCATACATGCCAGCTGGATGCCGAAATCGGTTCCATTGCGGGCCATGACCGACAACATGCTTGAAAAAGGAACATCTTCGACGCCGGATAGAATGCACTTGGCCATCGGCATGCTCAGGTTCAAAAAGAAATGATCGTTGCTGTGGATGAATTCAAGTACTCGAGAGATATCGGACGAATCCCGTTTCAGCCTGACCATCGCGGGAGCCAACTCGCGAATTAGCAGTGAAGTACCCGCGCGGTTACGATTGTGGCCCTCGTCGCCCATTTGCAGCGCCTGCGCCATGAGCATCTTAAGATCGACCGGACCGTGAGCCTGCAGGGTTTCAGAAAGAATCGGTGCCAAGATGTCGGCCATGAAGCCCAGCCGCTCGATCACTTCCGGGCTGTAGGCTCCATAGCGCAGTACTTTGCCTAAACCTTCGTTGAGAGTGCAGAAGCTGCGCCGTCCGGAGTTTTTGTCTTCAATGATCCAGACCGGCATCGATGAAGTCACCAGGCCGGCCATCGGACCGACACATTGATGATGGTGGCAGGGTTCGAAACTTACTTTACCAGCGGCGGCCAGCTTCTCAGCTTGTGCGGGGGTCTTGGCCAGGCCTTCTAACAGAATGCCGCCGATGACTGCTCCCCGCAGGGGGCCGGACATGCGCTCCCATTCAATCGGTGGACCGGCGTGTAAAAACAAATCAGCTTGCATATCCGGGATCAATTCCCGGGCTACTCCGACACCAATCAATTGAGGCTGCCCGGCCAGCAATTTCTCGAGCGCCTGTTGATTAGCCTGTTCGATAGCTTTTGCAATCTTGGGTTTATACAACTCGGAGAGTTTTCGAAGGCGTTTTGGATCGCCGCCGGCCGGAGGTTGAAATTCCACCTGAGTGACAGGTACTCCGGACGAGCGGGCACCGTTGATAACATCATCGAGGCCCAGATGAGCAATGGCGAGCGGGCCTTGCATGAGATCAGCAGCTGAATCAGGCGACATGGCCGGTTCCTTTCGTCATGACTGCGGCGGCGAGCTTGGCGGCGCGAGCGGCAGAGGGTTGCACGTGCACTCCGGCCGAAGTCAGCAGACGAATCTGCCGGTTGAGATCCTGGGGGTCCAGATCGGTACCGCTGACCGAGGCGATTACCAGTAGTGGATGGTCACCCCGCTTCAGACGGGCTTGTTTGATCGTTTCAGTCAGTTCCGGGGCCGGGTCAAGATGAGCGCTGTCACCCAATACCAGATCAAAGAGCAACAGACTCACTTGAGGATCTTCTAAGACACCACTAATCATCCGGCAGCGCACTGTCTGATCGATCATTGGGTGCGGTTTGCCGACTGTGTAGAAATCCTCGCCGGTGTCTATGACAAGATGAGCAGAGCCCTCGACTCTTCCCTGTATGGCAAGTGGATGATCAGGGACCTCGATCTCCAGGCCGGCCCCGCGCAGGAGCATGGCTGCCTCGGAAGCCAGCGAACCGCCGCCGAACAATCCAATCAGGCGCCCAACTGCTTTGGGACCCTTGCCCAACATGGCTAAGACGTCTTGATCCAGGCCAGAGGCGGGGTCCGGCTGCTGGTATTTCTTATTCAGTACAATTGCAGCCGCCTGACCGGCGGCTTCGTCAAGGTCGGTTGTATAGGTCACCCCGGCCGCGGATTCACGCGGCGGTTGGCCTAAGTAGCGAACGACCACGGGTTTATCGATAGCGGTCAGGATTTCGTGTAAGCGATCGGCTACGGCTTGGGCGGGATGTTTGGCAACCAGGACAATTACCTGGGTCTGTTCATCTTTAGCCAACAACTCAATTCCTGACTCGGTCATGATTCCACCGACTTCAGAAGATAGATCGGCGCTCCCGGTCCCGATGCCTTGCGAGATTCCCAGTCCCAGGCGGTGGACCAGGCAGGCAATTTCCTGCATGCCGGTCCCGGAGGCACCCACCAGGCCGATTTGCCCGCGCCGAACACGATTAGCGAAGCCGAGCCCGACGCCCGACAGCCAGGCGGTACCGCAGTCCGGGCCCATAACCAGCAAACCCAACTTTTTGGCCCGTTGCTTGAGTCTGACCTCGTCTTCCAATGCCACGTTGTTCGAAAACAAAAAAACGTGCTTGCCGGCATCCAGGGCTCGCTCGGACAGATAGGCTGCGTACTGGCCCGGTACGGCAACTGATACCAGATTGATGTCAGGTTGGTCATTCAGGGCTGCTGCCAGGCTGTTATAAACACGCTCAGCTTGACTAGCGCTAGAGCCGGCTTAAGCGACATCCAGGAGTCGCTCGAGTTCTGCGTTGGCGGCCTCAAAAATTTCTTGGTCGTTGGCGCGAATAGCGGTTACCAGATCCATGGGGGTTGCCTGTTCGAGTTCAGGATCTTTGAAACCGGCATCTGCGATTAGCTGACGGTTCATCTCAGTGCCCATCAGAACCACCGCCTCTGCGACTCCGTTCAGTTCGGAGATCTCTCTTGCCAGGCGCATCAAGAAAGCCGAGTCGTGATAGCTGCCTTTTGAAATTATAACGCGTTCGATCATGCAGGTGCTCCTTGAACGGATGTTGCCAGGCTGGCCAGGGCAAATGCTCCCGCCAGCATATCGCAACCGGAATGTTTGCCGATCCGAGTGAGTCGGGTGGCTTCCCAGCTGACTTTGCTCTTGTTTTCTTTATATTGACCCAGACAAACAACAAAACGCAGCAGCGGTTCCGGGAAAGCTCCCTGGACGGCGTGAGCGATCATTTCTCGCCCGGCTTCTGTGGATGCATCAGCCGGAAGTTCGTCCAATGCTGTCAGGTACTTTATCAAGTTCCTGCGGGGTATCAGTCCGGCTGAAGTCATATAGTAAGCAGCTGCGGCGACTCCCAGCAGCAGATCGTCACCGCTGGGTGTCGAGCCGGGGCCCAACCCGGCCAGGCCGGAGATTATTGGACTGAAAGGCCCGCACATTTCTGTTTTGCAGCAGAGTCTCTTTATCAACTTGCGCAGCCGGCGGCCCGCTGCTCTGACTATGTCTGGTTGGATTCCATGGCCGACAACCTTTTCGGGATCGAGAAGGTCGCGAGTACGGACTGGCAGATGTATTCCGGCCAGCTCCTGCCGGCAGGCTGCCTGATCCAGATTTTTACAGATCTGATCAATACAAAGGTTGATACCGGCGCCTTCGAGTAGCAGACCGCGTTTGATAAAAGGGCTGACCCATAAAGTGAGTTTGCGTCCATTGATTGAAACTTGCTGGTCGACGGCGGGCCGAACTAGACCCCAGGGAATGCCGATTCCGTAAGGCACCAGGTCTTGACCGGAATGCAGTAAAGTGATCAAGGGTCCCTGATCAGCGGGTCTTATAATGGCAGCCTGTTTGTAAACTCTGGCCACGCGACCCTTGAAGTCATGCAAGTGTTCGACGATTTGACGATCAAACCTATGGACCGGTAAATGAGTCACTTGGAGTCTTTTTTCTCCCTCAGGGCTCGCCAGACTCTTTCTGCAGTGATTGGCATTTTAGTCAGATGAATTCCGCAAGCGTTGTTGATTGCGTTGGCAATCGCAGCCGGAGTAGGAATCATGGTATGTTCGCCGATTCCACGAGCGCCATAGGGTCCATCTTCCTGGGGAGTCTCGATGAAATGAGCCTCCAGAACTCGAGGAAGATCGACGCTGGTAGGAATTTTGTAATCCATCAAAGAGGCGTTAATCACCTTGCCACTTTCCTTATCCAGCACAAGTTCTTCCATCATGCCGGTGCCCATTCCCTGGACGATACCACCGTAAACCTGGCCGCGGATCAAACCCGGGTTAATCACTTTGCCGACGTCGTAGCAGGCTATGACTCGATCGACAGTGTATTGACCGGTCTGGCGGTCAACCGTAACTTCCACAGCCTGGGCACCAAATGTCCACTTGGCGACTGGTTTCTTGCTCTGGCTGGTTTCGGGGTCGAGGAACAGCAAGCCTTCAGGTATGTATGACGCGTGAGCCGAGACCGGGCCCCCGATT
>JAFDKH010000135.1 GCA_019307065.1 Deltaproteobacteria bacterium | reverse complement strand
AGCGGCACGCTGCAGGCCGGCCATCTTTCGCCGCGTAAAGTATTGACAGTGACCTTGGTTGTTTCGGCAATTGCGCTTGGGATCGGTATTTATCTGACGGTCGTTTCGGGCTGGCACTTGATTCTATTTATCCTGGCCGGCGCAATTGCTACGGTTTTCTACACGACCCACCTGGCGCGCTGGGTGTTGGGTGAACTGATTGCCGGGCTTTGCCTGGGTACTTTTGTTGTTCTGGGCGCTTACTACGCTCAGGCCGGTTTTATCACTTCTTCGATAGTCTGGCTGTCGATTCCTCCGGGAATCTTGACGGCTCTTTTGCTGTTGCTCAACGAATTTCCCGATGCCGAAGCCGATCGCCAGGGCGGCCGCCGTCATTTGGTGATTGTCTTGGGTTGGCGAAAAGCCGCGATCGTTTACGCTGCTGCAATGGCGCTGGGTTACCTGCTGCTGATCATCGGAGTTGTCGCCAGCTGGCTGCCGCCGACGGTTTTACTCGCCCTGTTGACCTTGCCCTTGGCCCTTAAATCTTCACTGACCGCGCTCAAGTACGGCCGTAATTTCGAAAAAATGGTACCGGCTTTGGGCGCCAACGTGGGGGTCGTCTTGGGAACCGATTTACTCATCGCGGTTGCTTATTTCATTCAGTAAAATTAGAGGTGAGTGTATGCGGGGCATAGTACTTTGCCTGGTTACCGCGGCGCTAATTTTTACCACTCAATCGGTTTCGGCTGACACCTATGAAGTCGGGCCCGGCCTGGCCTATGAGAATATCGGTGATGTTCCCTGGGAAGACATGAGTGCCGGCGATCTGGTGCTGATTCACTGGCGAGCCCAGCCCTATAAGGAAAAATGGATAATCGGCGCCCTGGGTACCGAGCAGGATCCATTTATCGTTCGTGGAGTTCCCAACGCCAGCGGCGATCGTCCGGTAATCGACGGGCGCGATGCTACTACTCGAAGCCAGCTCAACTTCTGGAACGAGGGCCGCGGGGTAATCAAGTTCGGCGATGGCAATACTCCTTCGACTAATCCGACCTGGGTCGAAATAGAAAATCTGGATATTCGCTCAGGACGAGCGCCCTACCAATTTACCGGACGAGACGGGCTAAGCACATATACCGAAAATTGTGCTGCTATCTATCTGGCGGCTTGTTCGAATATAACCATAAGAAATTGTATCTTGCGCGACTCGGGCAATGGGCTGTTTTCGACCCATACCACCGGCGATATAACCGTCGAGGGTTGCTGGATCTACGACAACGGCATCGAGGGCAGCATCTACATGCACAACAACTACACCGAGTCTTTCGGAATTACTTTTCAGTACAACTATTTCGGGCCGCTCAGATCTGGCTGCTCCGGTAACAACCTCAAAGATCGCTCGGCCGGCACGGTGATTCGCTACAACTGGATAGAGGCCGGAAATCGCCAACTCGATTTGGTAGATTCAGATTACGAATCGTTTTACAACGACCCGCTTTATTCAAGCACATATGTTTACGGCAACATTCTGATAGAGCCCGACAATGCCGGGAACAGCCAGATAGTACATTATGGTGGTGATAGCGGCGAAACCGTGCGATATCGAAAGGGTACCCTCTATTTCTACAACAATACGGTTGTCTCGACTCGCAGCGGCAACACGACCCTGTTCAGGCTTTCGACAAACGAAGAAAATTGCGATTGCCGCAACAACATTGTTTACGTGACCGATACCGGCAACCGCCTGGCCATGCTGAACGCCAACGGCATACTGCGCCTGCGCAACAATTGGTTCAAGACGGACTGGCAAGATTCTCATAGTGGTCTGGATGGAGAAATCTTCGACGACGGCGGCCTGGTGACCGGAGCTGAACCCGGCTTTGTAGACGCAGGCTCACAGAATTTTCACCTGCAAAGCGGAGCAGATTGTGAAAACACCGGGACCAGCCAGCATGTAAACGTCCTGCCCGATCACAATCCAATCAGCCAGTATGTCAAGCACCAGACCATCGAGCCGCGACCGGTCGACGCAACGCTCGACATTGGCGCCTACGAGCTAGGCGAGCCCGACCTGATTCCACCCAAGGCTCCGACTGGTTTAGTAGTTCAAGCTAGATAGGCCACCTAAATTCCGGGGACACTGGTTCGTCCGACAAGTTAGAGGCGCACAAAGCCTAATTACTTGTAATTCTATTAGTTATCGCATTTCATACCATTTTGGCGCACGGCGCTTTGTGCGCCTCTAACTTTCTTGTGCAGCAATCTGTGAAAGTGTTTCTGATTGGAAAACAACGCACTAAACACAAGTGACTAGCAGTAGCTGCGCACAGAGCTGTCTCGTAAAATCGAAGAAAGTTGGCTGGGGATGAGGGATTCTATTGCAGCAACTGGGGCCCGGGCACTATTTTTTGGCAACTACGTCTTTGATGTAGGTCGGATCGAAGCGCATGCGCGCTTTGGGGGCGGCTGATTTGGAGCCCCAGCCGATTGTCGGCTCGCTGGGTACGATTTCGTGATCGACACAGAACTTCAAGACCTTCTTCATGATCTCTTTGGTGGCATCGCCCTCGAGTACTTTCAGGCCGGCTTCGGGAGTTGTGTAGAATTTGGTTTGCTCGACGACCTTCTTCATTGATTCCAGCTTCAAGTTGGAGAACTTCTCGCCCAGGGCGATCAGGGTATCGTCAGCCGTCTTCGGGTCGGCCATACGTTTGTTGACCGCGTAGAAAGTATCGATGACCGCTCGGGCGAAATTCTCTCCGCCGGGTTTTTCCAGGGAATCTTGCGAGATGACCACCATATCAATGATCTCGCCCGGGATTTTAGTCGAGTCGAACAAGGCGCGAACATCCTTGCGTTTATTGAGAGTCTCGAGCACGAACGGGTTCCAGACCACAATGGCTTCGTACTTCTTCTGGCCCTGCTGCATGGCCAAGGCGGCCGCACCGGGATCCATGTTGGTGAACTTGTAATCTTTTTCTTTCTCGCCCAGAATTTCCAAATTACGTACGAAACAATACTCGGAGACGGTCTTTGCCAGGCCGTAAACTTTCTTGCCGCGCAGCTTTTTGATGTTTTTGATGTTCTTGGTAACGATCAGGGCATCGGCCCCGTCACTGGTCGAGGTCGGTAATATTGCGACCGAAGGACGGCTGATACTGGGGTTGAGGCCGTCCATGTTGGTGATGCAGACAGCGTCGGTTTTGGCAGCCCCGTACATAACCAGACAGCCGTCGTAGTCGGCCTCTTTCAGCTGGATGTCAACGCCCCATTTCTTCTCGATCGGGCCTAGCTCGCCCTTCTTGCCATTGATTAGCTTGACTTCATGGGCCACGCCGAAAGTACTCCAGGAAGGATACTCACTCCAGGCCAGAGAAAATGTCGGAGTTTCCTCGGCCGGTTTCTCTTTGTCTGCGACCGGCTCCTTAGGTTTGTCTTTTTCAGCCTTCTTGGGAGCTTCTTTTTTACCCTTGTCCTTGTCCGCGCCCTTGTCCTTGGAACAACCGCCTAATGCAAAAATCACAACCAACAGAATTGCGAAACGTCTCATTTGGCATTCCTCCCGAAATTGTTCAATTCCAATCCATGCCGTATAGACCGGTTAGCGCAACATTACAAGCTTCTTGTGTGTAGAAATGGAGGGACTGTTTAGGGGACTTGGCTCAGGAAATAAAAAGACTTTCAGTTCATCGAGGTGATACTTGGTAGGTTGCGTTAATCGTCACCGAAGTTTTTATCTTGCCCAGCATGGCTGTGTCACTATCAACTCTTTGAATCATGGAGTTGGCTGAATCGCGGTTGACAAGTTGCAGACTGGGAAGTCCCAATTTGGCGTCATGCAGCCCTTTGACTTTCAATCCAGCCTGGGCGGCTGAGTGTTCGGCTTGTTGTTTTGCCCGGCTGAAGGCGTCCCGAATGGCATTGTCAACTGCGCTTTGCTGGTTCTCGATACCCAAAGTAATAAAAGTCGGTATGTTCTGAGTAACGCTGTAATAACCGCGCGTGTCCCGGACCGGTTCTGCACCGGCCGCCATGGCTGTGTCCACCAGCTTCCAGACTTTGGGCATGTCGGGTGTTTTTATTTTGTGTACCTTGATGCGCACTACTCGGATCGCAGTTTCATGTTGCTGGGGTAACTTGGGTGCCAGGCCGTCCATGTAACGCAGATCCTGGGGTTTGTAGACCAGCAGGCTCACCGGTTTAACTAGAATATCAGATTGCCTGACTCTTGATTTTTTCATGGCCTTGATGAATTTGGTCAACGCCTTTTGGTTGCCGTCCCGGGCAGCCCTGGGGGATTGGGCGGTGTGTTTGACCATGAAATCAACGAAGGCGATGTCGGCCTCGAGGTAGACCACTCCGGTTGTACTGACCTCGATAGTTGCAAGTTCTTCGGCCAGACATAGAGTCGGTAGTCCGATCAACACTAGTAAAATCAGTATAGTTTTCAGGCTATTTGCTCTCATTGGCAACCCTCCTTGTTTATCGGCTTGAGTGGTATTATCTTACGGAAACAATGGACACATTCTTACGCCAAATTGTTCCAAAGTCAGGAATAGCTTTTCTGCTTGTGATCCTGTTCGCTCTCTTCTCAGAAAGCAGTCCCCAAGCCGCCGAAGGCCCGGGCCAGCAGGCTCTGGCCGACGGATACGAGACTCGCTACCGCATAAGAGTTTGCCCGGCAAGCTGGAAGGGTGCCACATTGATGCCGGATGATCCCAAAATCGCCGGCAATGTTGTCGGTCGGCCCGGCAAGCTGCCTGATGAGTTGGTGGTTGTACAAACGGGGCGTATGCCGCGAGTGATAGTCGAAGACGGGCCGGTCCGCGCATTGCTGTACTACCGGGCCACCAGTCTGAAAAGCGTTATTGTCAAATCGGTAGTTTTGGCACCGGCTCCGGACAAAGCTGCTGAGGCAACTCGGGCAGCCCTGGTGGTCGGGAGCGCGGTCGAGCGCCTGGAAGCTCGGGATGGATTCGTTCGGATTCAAACATCTGCGGGGGAGTCCGGGTGGGTTAAAGCAGACGCGGTAGGCAAGATGTATCTTGCTCCTAAGAACGATAGCCGCAAGAAAACTTCAGAAAAACTGAGCGGATACGGACATGGGGAGTCGCATCCCAACCGGGTCAGCATAACCAAGGGCAGTTGGTTGAGAGACGGGCCCGATGGCGCCGTAGTTGCTCTTGTCAAACAGAACAATACTTTCTTCGCGGATAACTATATTGAACCGGGCGGCTGGCTGCGACTGCGTTACTACTCTTCGTGGGGTGAGCTGGGGCTATGGCTCAATGTGAATGAACTGGCCTTCCGCGAAGGCACCTTCGGTGATCTTAGTCGAAAGGGCAAACTCTTCTGGCTCGACCGGGACGCCGGCCGCACAGTCTGTATTCCCTGGAAGATAAAACCCAGTTCAAAAAACGATTTCGTTGGGCAACTGATTCGGCCGGGCAAAGATAAGCTGACCTACAAGTATGAATACGCCATGGGTATGCTGACCTTGACCGGCCCGCTCGGTATAGGTTCGGGTTCTTTCGAAGTGCTGGAAATCATGTCTTGCGGCAGTCAGTGCCTTCAGGTTGGCGGCAACCGCTGGTATTTCAGCAAAAAAGTCTGTGAAGCCGATCGGATCAAGGGAGTACGCTAGTACTCGTCCTCTACTCTTGTCGAAATGAGGCACTTGCTTGGCGACTTGCATAAAATCTGATTCACTGGCCGACAAGCTGTTCGGATTGCTTTCAGACGAGCAGGGATCTTTAGAAGAACGCAGAAAATTGGCGGAGCTGATGGATTTGTTTGCGCGGTTGCCGGCCCCGCCCGATCCGTTTGGGTTATTTCCCGACTATCAGGTTTTGAAAGATAAATTCATAGCAGCAACTCGTGGTAATGATGCAGAGCGACTGGAAGAATCGTTCTTGAGTCTTTACTGTCACATTCATGGGCACGAGGCGCCCTACACTCAACAAGAACGTAAGCGTGTGGATCAGGTTGGCGGATATTGGTGTCATGCCGGGGGTCTCTCTCCGGTTTTGAAAGCCGGACCCTATATTCGACCCGAGACAGTTTCGGCTGATTTCGGTGCCGGTAATGGATTGCAAGGGATGTTGTTTCAGAAATTGTACCCGCACAAACTTACAATTCAGTTCGAAATTTCGTCTCGAATGGTTGAGGCCGGCAAGTGCCTTCAAGAATGGTTGGAGTTGCCCCAAGATCGTGTCGAGTGGGTGGTTGGAGATGTTCTTGACGCGTCACCGGAGGGGATCGACTTCATCTACTTGTACCGGCCGGTCAAGCCGGTCGGGGAGGGACGGCGCTTCTACGTCAAGTTTGCGGCTGAGCTCGAGAAGTCAAAAAAACCCGTGGTGATCTTCAGCATTGCTGATTGCCTGCGAGAATTTTTATCCGATCATTTCGAGGTGTTCTACAGCGACGGGCACCTTACATGCTTTCAAAAGAAGACTGCGACGAACTCTATAAAAATATTATGATTTCGTAGTACCCGTCTTAGAAAATGAGGATAATGAGAAGGGTGCTTACATGCTTTCATCTAAAGCAGATTTTCTGAACGGTACCAATTCAGGGTGTCTTTAAGGCCGCTTTCGAGATCAAACTCGGGCTGATAGCCAAGAATATTCTGAGCCTTGGACATATTCAGTGACCAGTTTTTGGCCAGGATTCGACTGGTGTTTTCGTAGGTGAAAATGCGCGGCTTGGAAGTCAATTTACCGACTCCCGAACTGAGCAGGGCTGCGAACCGAAACAAAACCTTGGGTATCACCAACGGAAATAGAAATTTCTTTCCCAGAACACGTCCAATGGTTCTTCCCAGATCGACCTGATTGATGTTCACTCCCCCAATCAGAAATGTCTCCGATTTGGCGGCTGCCACAGTTCCGGCCAGCCGGATTGCTTTGGCTACGTCTTTTACATGGGCGACATTGATCACGCCGGGCGAGAAGCCCAGGCGAGTCAATAGCCCTCGATTTACACCGTCGAAAATCGGCAGAAACTCGGTATCGCGGGGGCCGTAAATGCCGCCGGGGCGCACGATCACAATCGACATGCGGTTCATATACTTGGCGGCTATGCGTTCTCCAGCCAGTTTGCTGCGCCCGTATTCAGTGACCGGGTTTGGTTCGTCATCCTCTAAAAGAGGGGCATCAGCCTGCGAAGGGCCTTGCGCGCCGGCACTCGAAACCAG
This sequence comes from Deltaproteobacteria bacterium, assembly GCA_019307065.1. Taxonomy (GTDB): domain Bacteria; phylum Myxococcota; class B64-G9; order B64-G9; family B64-G9; genus JAFDKH01. Next base: position 7,177 of record JAFDKH010000135.1, on the reverse strand, counting down.
TACGAACCGAGAGGGCGGTTTTTCTTGCAGAAAACAAGCCTGGAAAAGATTCTCGGTGCCCTGCTCGTTTACCACATAGAAAGCTTTCTTTTTTACTGCTTTGGTCAGACCGGCGATGTGAAAGACGACCTCGACGTCACTAAGCGCCGGGCTCAAGGCTGAAGGAGCCTGGGTGACGTCTCCATAGACGAGTTCGATTGGCTTACCTTGCAGCCAGCGCAGGTCGGAAGTTCGGCGTACCAGAGTGCGCAGTTCCCAGTCACCAGTTTCAAGAAGCAGATCGACCAGGTGAGAACCCAAAAAACCATTTGCTCCAGTAACAAGGGCGCGCATGAAAATAACCTAGTCTATTTTAGGGGTTCCGGCGTCGGAGTTTGATGAGCCGGAGTTGCAGCCAGAAATGACAAGAGTAGTTATTATGGATAGCCTGGCGGACAAAAACACGAATTTCGACATATTCATCCTATGCCTCTTCATTTGATTGCTAATCTGTAGGTTATGTTATCAGTAGTCAGTGTGTCTGCAAATACTGTTTCAAAAGATAAAATATTTGTTGATTTTGCTTTCATTTTTTCAACTGAGTGACCTAATATGCTGCTTGCTTACCAGGAGACGATTAAGTGCCAGACGAGGGGCCAAAAGATCTGAAAAAGGTAGCAACCATGAAGAACATCCTGTTGCGGACTCAATGCAATAGCCCGTCGGAGTTTATCGAGAAATACACTGCAAAAGTTCACGGCAAATTTTTTGTGCTACCCAAAGCGGACATGTTTCCGGTAGGGACTGAGTTACGCCTGGTAGCCAAGCTCAAAGGCGATCAGGTTGTTTTCAAGGCAAATGGGATTGTAGAAGAAGCGCTTGAGAAAATCCCGGGAACACCGCTTCGGCTCACTGCCATGGACCCGGTTTCACGCGGAATATATCGGCGGATGATCGAACGAACTACTGCCGAAGATGAGCCTTTAGCTGCGCTGTCGGTCGATCGTCAGAGTATCAAGCAGATATTAAGTAAGATGGAATTGATCTCGGAAGTCGGCGAAGACTGCTCAATTTCTAAAAAGGACGAATCGCTGGCACCCAAGGGAATTGTGCTGGGAATCGATTTGGGTACCACCAATTCGTGTTGTGCGATCGTCAAAGAAGGTCGGCCGTTTATTATTCCCTCAGACAAAGGTCATAGTACAATCCCTTCCGTTGTGGCGATTGATCCAATGGGCGAAATCATAGTCGGCCATGCGGCTAAAGCCCAGATGGAGATCAACCCCAAAAAAACTGTCTACGGCAGTAAGCGCCTGGTCGGACGGCCCTTCGAGTCGCCGATTGTGCGCCAGGTCCGTGATCGATTTCATTATGAGATTGTTTCCGGAAAAGACGGTCATGCGGCAGTCTCGATCAATGACAAAGTAATGAGTCTGGAGAAGGTCTCAGGCCATATTCTGACTTATTTGCGGGATGTTGCTCAGGACTACCTGGGCAAGGTCATCATGCGGGCAGTTATTACCGTTCCGGCCTATTACAACGAGAACCAACGCTCGGCAGTCCGGGCAGCCGGACAACTTGCCGGACTGCACGTCGAGCGAATTCTCAACGAACCGACTGCTGCGGCCCTGGCCTGGGGTCATACACACGACAAAGATCAGTGCATGTTGGTCTACGACCTGGGCGGCGGTACCTTTGATGCCTCGATTCTAAGGATTACCGGTAACAGGTACGAAGTATTGGCAACCGGTGGGGATACATTCTTAGGTGGCGTAGATTTCGATGCTCAACTAATGGACCACATTGTGATCGAGTTCCAGCTCGAGTTAGGCAAGCTGCCGGAGATGGAGAGGGTATCCCTGCTGCGTGCCCTGCAAGGCGCTGAATTTGCGAAGTGTGCCCTGAGTTCCCGATCTGAGTACGAGGTCAGGCTGCCGTTCATTGCCAGGGTTGACAATAAACCGGTCGACCTGAACGTCAAGGTTAAACGCGAGCAACTCGACGAACTGGTGGGCCCGTTAGTACGCCGCAGTTTAGAGGTTTGTGATGAAGTTCTTGAGCAAGCCGGTTTAACCGCCGAAGATCTTGACTCCATTTTGCTAGTCGGAGGCCAAACTCGGATGCCGCTGGTTTGGTCGGCGATCGAAGAGCGTTATGGCATGCAACCAATAAAGGGAGTTCATCCCGATGAGTCGGTAGCGGTGGGAGCCGCGTTGTTGGCTGAATCATTCGATTCAATTGAGACCCTTGTCCTGATTGATGTTCTGCCGATATCTATCGGAGTCGGTGTTCCGGGCGGCGAGTTCATCAAATTGATACAAGCCGGCACTACGGTGCCAATATCGAAAACCTACGCCCTGCACACTTTTCTGCAGAACCAGACCGAGATTATCATTCCCGTTTACCAGGGTGAAAGCGAGCAGGTCGACGAGAACGAGTATCTGGGTACCGTCAACATGCGCGGAATTCCCCCGGGTCCACCGGGCAGCCGGACCATAGAAGTAACTTTTTCTCTCAACTCGGAATGTTTGCTGACTGTCTCGGCTAGAGACAGTCAAGCCGGCGACCTGGGCGAAGTGATCATGACCACCCACGACACGCCAAAGACTCTGCGAGAAAAACTTGGATTGAGCCCCGCCGATGTCCCCACCACTCCGGCAGAAGACGATACTGTCCCGGAAGTCAGCCCGGCCGGTTTGGAGGCTGAACCCGACCAGCCAGCCAGCTCGGCAGCTGACTCTGACGTGCCGCCGCCGGCCGATTCAGAGCAAGCGTCACCCGAGGCGCTGTTCGATTCGACTACGCTGCCAGCCCCGGAAGATCAAGCAACCGCCCCTTTGACTGAAAATGATCAGCCGACCGCCCCAAAAGAAAAGCCGCCCGCCAAGAAAGAAAAGCGCGGGTTCTGGGGATTTATCAAAGGGCTTTTCGGCAAGCGCTAGAGTTGTCAGGCAATATTTATCGGTAGCAAATCCGGTGATCTTCTGGATTTTCGCGGAAGTCTTGAGAGTTGATATCGGGGCAATTGTCGCGAATAAGCTGCTTCAGGGCGGTTACTTCGTCCCAATCCAAAGCCATTGAATCGAAGACAATCGGAATCGGGTCGGAAGTGTTTTCGATCAGGTCGACCAGGTCGTCGTAGTAGCCTTCGGATGAGCCGGTTACCCAGAGTGTTGCAAAATTGTCTTCGTAGGCGTCGACCAAATCTGCAAAAGCGGCCCGGTGATAGATGGCGAGGTTCTCCATGGTGTTGTGCTCGGCATTGTCAGACAGGTTGTAGCTGCCGCCGGCCATGATTTCACCGTCGATTACGAAGTACTTATGGTGCATTTGTTCGGCGTAGTGATAGTCCCAGCGGTAGCTGTAATACTTGAACTTTAGTGGTACTGAGGCCATGTGCAATTCGTAGGAGAAGTAGAAGCCCTTGTCCAGACACTGTTGCTGTTTGCTCAGGCTGTCTCCAGCCTCAACCAGACAATCTTCTAAGTCGCCCAACTGCTCATTGTGATACCATTCGCTGATATATTCCTGGCCATCGAGATAGACCTTGATATCGATGGTCGGGTCAGCCGCGAATTTGGCCAAGAGAGCTTCTGCCACCGGACGCGAGCGCATATGGCCAGAGGCGATATGAATCGATTTGGTTGCCGCTTGAATCAACTCGACCAGCTTGTCGGATACTTCGCACTCTCCCCTGATTATCGAGAATGTCGGACCATAAGAAGTGACCGAAGTCTTGAAGTTAGCCGAAGTAAAAACTGCATCAACCGTTGGGTTGTCTGGAATCATGTAGCTTGTGATTTCTTTCGAACCTAACCAGGTCAAGTTCGAGTCCCAGATGAAATCGCGCGAGTTGGACCACAGCAGGTTGAACTCTTTCTGGTAACGAAGCATCAATTCATCATTGCCTTGCAAGATAATCGTGTTTTCATCGTATCGTGTGCCGGCTGAATGTGACCAGTTAGCTGAACCGGTTGCCAAAATGCCGGTAAAGGCGTCGTCGATATTTGCTTTGGGCCCGTCAATTATCGCGTACTTGTGATGCATAATCTTGTTGACGTAACGAACGTCGATACCAATATCTTCGATTTTAGAAGACATGGTGCCTGGTGGATCCTTGCGATCTTCCAGGGCCGATTCAAATATGAAGCGGATCGAGACACCCCGGTTGACGGCATTTTCCAGGGCATCGAGAATCGTGTAATCACTGAAGGAGTACATGGCTATGTCAATCGATGTTTGAGCTGCGTCGATCAATTCGGCAACCCGGCTTAGATGGCTGTCGTTGTAAAACTGCGGTGAAAAAATAACTTCTGCTTTCGATACAAACTCACAACGATGGGCAACCGCGGCAGCCATTTGTTCGAAAGCCCGGGGGCCGACATAGTAGACATCATCGAGCTCTTCGGCCGTATCGAAATAATCATCGTCTTGTGTTCCGGCCAATTCATCGAGGCCATCACGATACTCGGTGATATTGCGGGCTGCCCGAGAATGAACCCCGGCTTGCTTGAGAATGTCTGAGCTTACTTCGGGGTCGTTGACCCAGGCCAGGATCTGCCTGACCTGACACTCTCCATAGATAGAGTCGGCCTTGCCTTCCGGAGCGGCCTTTTCATCTTTGCCATCCGGAGAGCTCTCGCCGCCACAGCCGAAGATTGTGAAAACAGCTAAAAAAGCGAAGATTGTAAGATTTTGAATACGCATTGCTTCTCCTCTTGAAAAAAAACGAGTAACAAAAATAGCATTTCTGGTCAGTGGATTCAATTAACTATAGCCAGAATCATGCCAAGCTTGATGGCTGAGCTATTCAGGCGATATTGCAGGGAATTGGAAGACGGTTTATCAGACAAGCTTTCCCCGTGTGAAGTATGGAGCGGACAGGCAGGAGCTAAAATAGAAGGATTCCTGCCTAACTATATGAGAATAAAGAGTAAAAGCAGTGTATCGCCAAGAAATCAGAAATGTTGAAATGTAGCTTTAGATAAACAGGAAAGCGGCCAAAAAGTTTTGACTACTGATCGAGCATTTTCTCGGCTTCTTCTACAGTTGCGGCGGTTTGGGCAACCTTACCGAAAGTTTTAAAGGTCCGCCTGAATTGCATTTGTCCGATAATGGATTTGCCTACTACGCGAACAACCCGGTTGACTCCTAATTTGACCAGTACTTCTTGGGCGGCCTGGATTACTTTGGTTCCTTCAATTGTAGCCGGCTGAAATTCGGAGATGTCATTGATAACATCGAAGCCCGCTCTCAGCTTGTTGGCCTCCTTGAGTGTCTCCTTGAAGACAAGTTTGGCTTCATCGTCACTGAAAGAACCTTCAAAAGTGAGGTACAGCCTGTTTTTCGGAATATCTGCCGTGATGTTGTATAGCATTTTGTATATTCCGTAGCGTCCCCCAATTTTTCCCACCCATCAAAATCATTTTATTCCAAACGGCCAACAAATACCAGCCGCTTTTTTTCCAGCAAAAGTCGCACGTATTGACTTTCGTCCAGCTACGTAATTCAATCCCGTTTTAAATACAGATTTGGAGGTATTCAGGTGAAAATCGGGTTTCTGGGAGCAGGATTGATCGGCACCGAACATGTTACCGGGATTTCCGGATTAATATCCGCAGACCTGATTGAGGCCGAGTTGTTTGGAGTTTACGATCCCAACATCGGTCGGGCAGGTGAGTTTAAAAAAAAGTTTGGATTCAAGCGTGTATTTTCTTCGGCCGCTGAGTTGATCAAATCCGACGATATTCAGGTTGTGTTCATTACCGCCTGGACCGGTGCCCATCGGGAACTTGTGGATATAGTTGCTCAAGAAGCCAAACCCGTTTTTTGTGAAAAACCATTAGGCCGCAATCTGGCCGAAGCACGCAGTATTTCATCTACAATTGAGGCGGCCGGCATTCCCAATCAGATTGGGCTGATTCTACGAACCAGCCCGTCGTTTGGATTTGCGCGACACCTCTTGCAGGATACCAGTTTGGGTCGCTTGATGGCTGTTGTCTTCAGGGACGATCAATATTTCCCTATCCAGGGGCACTATAAAAGTGATTGGCGCAAAGACCATGCCACAACTGGTGGAGGCACTTTCATCGAACACAGTATCCATGACGTGGATCTAATGCGCTGGATGTTCGGTGATTTTACTCAGGTTAGGGCAATCTCCAGACAATTTGCCGGCTATGACAAGGTTGAGGACCTGACTATCGCAACTGCCGAATTTGCGCGCGGCGGACATGTTACTTTTACTTCAATTTGGCACAATATTTTAACTCGTGAATCGAGCCGTCATTTAGAGATTTTCTTCGAGAACGGACGCATTGTTGTCGAGGATGAAGTATTCGGACCGGTTTCAATAGAGCTTGGTGACAAGCCGGTCAAGATTTTCGATCAGTCTGACATTGGTCGCTGGTACATGGATGCCAGTCCCGAGATAATGACAATCGGGCCGGCGGTTACAGCTCCAACCACGCTGGAAGACTACCGTTTTCTCAAGGCACTCTTGGATGGCCGCAAACCCGAACCTGACTTCAAGGTTGGTGTAGCAGCCCACGAAGTTGTTGAAGCGGTTTATCGTTCAGCCAAAGAAGACCGACCTGTGTCGCTGCCATTGGAATAAGCCGGCCTGCGTGACTTGTAATAAACGGTTTGGCTCGGCTAGTATGTTCTAAAATAAGAAATAGAAGGAGAAGCGTATGATTCTTGGGCGCGTCTTTACACTGATATTTGCATTGCTGGTAATCTCAGGCCAATTCTCTGCCATGGCCCAGGATGACACCTGGTTTCAAGAGGTAACCGACAAAGTGTGTTTAACCGATGCGCGCGGTATGTACCTAGGAGCAATTGACTTAAATGGCGACGATTACCCCGACCTGGTGACCTACAATGGCAATCTGGAAAACAGGAATAACCTGACTTTTTACTTGAATCAGCAAGATCCCGGTTCTCAAGACTCCAAAGATCGAGTCTTCGTTGATTTCACTGCTGAGTCGGGTATCAATGCCAATCCCGATCCTATGGAAAGCGGTCGCATGTCCAGCGTGGTGTCCTATGCCGACATCGACAATGACGGCGATGTAGATATTGCCAGCTGTCTGTACTACCACCGGATCGAGAACAAAACCGACTACACCGAAGAAGATCGTTGTGAGGTACTCCTCAACGATGGAACAGCCCGATTCACAATCAAAGAAGACAATGG
>JAFDKH010000134.1 GCA_019307065.1 Deltaproteobacteria bacterium | reverse complement strand
TCCTGACTTCAGCTGCCTCGATGTTGGCCGAAGTCAGAAAACCGTCAAAAACGGGAAAAGAAATGTTTAGAAAAAGCGAAACCGAGTAGAGTTCGTCGAATCGCGAATAGACTTTATAGAACTCTGAATCTTGGCGTTGGTAAGAGACACTCCCGGTCACTTTTGGCCAGCGCTCGCTTTGAGCTAGTTCGACATCGAGCCAAGCGACCTCGGAGGCCTGGCGCATTACTCTCAGGCTGGCGTGGTTCTCCGAAACTGTCGGTGTATCTTTGGAAATATCATGCCGGGGTTCTTCAGTTTTCTCGACGAGTTCCAATGAATCGCCTGGTGAGCGGCCCATGCTCAGGTTGACTTCTACAGTCGCCGACTCGATCACACCGTACTGACGCTCGATGGCTATGCGGTCTTCTCCGACACTTACCCTGGCCTTGGACACATCCACCTTGGAGGCGGCCCCGACGTTGTATCGTTCTTGGGCGAAATTCAGCTGGCCCCGGCTGACCTCCAGTGATTCTTTAAGGACTTCCAGCTGACGTTCGGCTCTGAATAGTTCGTAAAACGCAGAAATCACTCCCAGGGCTACGCCCTCTTTGGTAGTCAATACGCCTAGCTGGTTGCGCACTATCTCCTTGTTTGCCCGCGAAACTTGCTTCCACATTCGGCCGCCATCAAAAATGTTTTGTGACAGCTGCAGACCGAAGGAGTGTGAGTCACTATAACTGGCATCTTGTGACGGGAACTCAACAGGTAGCCCCATTATCACAGTTGAGTAGGCTGATGTTTTTCCACTGAATAGATACCCATCCCTGACTCCCAGATCGAGTCTCGGCAGATAACCAGCCTGGGTGCCGAGTTTCTGGGCTTCGGCTTGCTCGACATCCTTTTTCGAGATAGCCACATCAGGATGGCGTGCCAGCGCTTCGCGAATACAGTCGGACAGGCTCATCGGCGAAGGCTGTGCGAGCATTACAATCGCAAGTAGCAAATTGGTCATCTTTGACCTCCGGCCTCATGCGGCTAAAAAAGCAAGCGGCTGCTAAAACCGACAACTAGCCAAGCACCTACTCCGCCGCAGATAACTTTCAACCACCCCCAGCCAGCCACTCGACCGGCAACGCCAAACAAAACACCCATCCAGATCAGAAAAGGATCGACCAAAAACAGCCCGGGAATCACAGACGAGCGGCCGAGTAAGTCTCCGAGATTAGTACGAAACAAGCCCTGGGCGGCTAGTGGATCGATACTGGGGTAGTCCAGAAACACGATCAGGGCCAGCCCACTCCGAATGGCGGTTGGCAGCCAAACGTGAGCCGCAACCGAGTAGCATTTCTTGAAACCTTGTTTATTTTTCGAAAACCGACACAAGAACCAGAATAGAATCGCCAGTCCCATAGCAAACAGCGGAATCATCATAAAAATTGCGACATACCCGAATATCCTTTTCATATTCAGTCGCCGGACAGCTTCTTTCTGTACATCGCTCTCGGGCGGCTCTTTACCGCCCTCTTCCTCAGCCAGCTCAACGGCCGTGGCCCTGACCATGGCTTCTTTGTCGAACTTGTGGCACAAAACCGCGTGGGCCGCGATGGCACTTATCCATAACAGCAAAAGGGCAATAATAACTCTGGGTTTTGCCAATATCCTGGCAAAAGCCTGTCCGGGGCTCAGAAATGCGAGCAGAATGACGCGCAGCTGGTTCATCAGCCATCCAGGACAAGACAAATTTTAGGCAAGACCCAGAAAAACATGGAATCTCCGAGTGTTGGGCCGTTCGAGAACGAAACAAAACATAACCCGGCCTGTATTTCCCTTCAAGTCATTTTCTGGTTGAAATGGATATCGATTGTGCATATTCTAGAGTTGATCAGGTATAAAATCTGTTTATTTTTGAAGAGGATTCAGCAGCTGACCGACGAAAAAGACATTCTCACCTCTCTTGACGATGATTTCGATGACGAGAGCGACCGGACAGTAATCAAGGGAGTCAAAGATCTAACTGGTGCACTCGATAGCCAGCAGGCCTACATGATTGTCATTTCCGGCTCGGCGGTCGGCAAAATGTTCAAAGTGACTGCCACGATGGATGTCGGCCGGGCCCAGGAGTGTGAAATCTGCTTGGACGACGAGGGAATCTCCCGACAACACGCCAAGGTCGAGCAAGATGAATTCGGAGCGGTCACCATCAGCGATTTGGGCAGTACTAACGGCACATACTTCAATGGCACCCGCATTAATCGTCACCAACTCAGAGACGGTGATAAAATCCAGATTGGTTCGACGACCATTCTAAAATTCAGCTATCAAGATACTCTCGAAGAAGCCTTTCACCAACATCAATACGAATCGGCAACCAAGGACGGCTTGACCGGTATCTACAATAAAAAATATTTCGTTGATCAACTCTTTCAGAGTTTTTCTTATGCAATTCGGCACAATGAAATAACCAGCTTGATTCTGTTGGATATTGATCACTTCAAGAAAGTCAACGACACTTTTGGACACCAGGCCGGCGATTTCGTCCTGCGCGACATGACTGCTCTGATTGACCAAGCGCTGCGCAACGAAGACTTGTTCGCCCGTATTGGAGGCGAGGAATTCGCCATCATTCTGCGCCAAATTGACGAAAAGCGAGCATTCGTATTGGCCGAGCGCATCCGCCGCACCGTTGAAGTACACAAATTCATTTGGGAAGGCACCCGCATACGCGTAACGATCTCGCTGGGAGTCTCCACTCTGGCTAGCGGCAATTTCCGCGACCAGGCTGAATTCGTCCGTACCGCCGACGAATACCTGTACAAGGCCAAGAATTCAGGACGCAACCGCGTATCTTGTTCACTGCGCTAATTCAATCTCAGCGAGGTAAGCATGGCTCTCTTTCTGGATTCAGCAGACCCGGATGAGATTCGTTCCGGCATGGACTTGGGCATTTATGCCGGGGTCACAACCAATCCTGTCTTGCTTAGCAACCTGAGGCCGGAAGATCGGCTAGAACGCTTTGCCGAAATTGCCAAGATTTGCCCCAAGAGCATCTACCTTCAAGTAAGCTGGAAAACGGTCTCGGAGATGGAAAATCAGGCCTTGACCTATGTGGAAGTTGCTCCGGGTCGAACGATAATCAAGGTACCCATGGCAGCCGAAGGTCTCAAGGTTTGCAGTCTGCTGAAAACACGCACAGTCCCGACTTGTATCACGGCAGTCTTCACACCTACGCAGGCCTATGCGGCTGCTTGTGCCGGAGCACATGCGGTGGCGATCTATGTCGGTCGGATTTCGAAAAGTGGCGCTGACGGGGTCGCGGTTATTCGACAGGTCGCGGATATGTTCGCAGCCGCCGAGCTGTCTACTTCCATACTGGCCGCCAGCATCCCCGATATCGATACGCTGATTCAAATCCTGAGCGTGCCGCGAGTTGATGCCACGATTCCATTTCGGCTGCAAGAATCACTATTGCATTCCAAGGGCACTGACGAAGCTATCGAGGAATTTACTGCCGCCGCACGCGGCTCAACGAATCAACCAGCCGGGCTCCAGTCCTAACTGTGAGGTTTGCCACATGAATACAAGGCTAGATTTGAAACTAATGTTTACGGTCCTGTTGCTGCTCTGTACCACAGTCGCATTCTCCCAGGCAGACTCGGCCGACGAAGCCCGCGACTTAGTCAAACAGGGCAACGATATGTACAAGCGGAAGAAATTCGAGCAGGCCACTGTTCTGTTCAAGAAAGCAATCCAGCTGGATGACTCGGGATTACGTATGCATCAAGAAAAATGAAGGACAAAGCAATCGAGGCCTACAAGAAATTCCTCGAGTTGTGCCCGCGTGATATGCGCGCACCCCGAGTAAGAGAAACCCTGTTGAAAGCCAACGTAGAGCTGGATTCGGAGAAATGGGCACCCAAAAATTGCGGCCCGAAAAGAAATTCATCTCCAATTTTCGGCATGAAAAAACCAGGCGACAAATTCGGCAGAATCGACGTGGGTGTCTCGGCAGGCTGGGCGCATGTTTTTATCGATGGCCTGAGAGTCCGCTCGACTCCTGTGCTGAACTTTGCATTGAAAGCGGGCAACCATGTAGTCGAGTTGAAGGACGGCGATTGCAAAGTGGTAAAGAGCTGGAAGATCAAGGTCAGTCACGGCAGTAAAACAAAGCTGCTGTACAAGGCACACTAGGACTCTGACATCATTGGTACCTGCCATTGGGTAAGCCAGGTGTTTGGCAATGATTGATCATCTGCGTGAACTACATCCGGTTGTACAAGCACTCCTGGCAACCCTCTTTACCTGGGGCGTAACCGCGCTGGGAGCCTCGGCGGTATTCTTCGTCAGGAACATAAACCGTAGGGTCCTCGACGGCATGCTCGGATTTGCGGCCGGGGTGATGATCGCCGCCAGCTTCTGGTCGCTGCTGGCTCCGGCGATCGAAATGTCGGCAGACAGCTGGTCTCCCGCGTTGGTCTGGGTGCCGGCCGCCGCGGGCTTTGTGGCCGGAGGGATATTCCTCTGGAGCGCTGACAAGATCCTGCCTCATCTTCATCCCGGCTTTCCTGTAGAAAAGGCCGAGGGGGTCAAGACCTCCTGGGAGAGGAGCGTTTTACTTGTTCTGGCGATTACTCTTCACAATATTCCCGAGGGACTGGCAATCGGAGTCGCCTTCGGAGCAGTCGCAGCCGGCCTGCCCTCGGCAAGTTTAGGGGCTGCGGTCGCCCTGGCGATCGGGATCGGCATACAGAACTTCCCGGAGGGCATGGCCGTTTCGATGCCGCTGCGACGTGAAGGCAAGTCCCGCCTGAAAAGCTTCTGGTACGGGCAGCTTTCGGGCATCGTCGAGCCAGTGGCCGGCGTCTTGGGTGCGGCGGCGGTCTTGGTCTTTCGGCCGGCCCTGCCCTACGCCCTGGCATTCGCCGCCGGGGCGATGATCTACGTCGTGGTCGAAGAGCTGATACCCGAGTCGCAGGCCGAAAAAAAAGGCGATGTTGCGACCGTCGGCGCGATGGCAGGCTTTACCATCATGATGATACTGGATGTCGCCCTGAGCTAGGGCCACTTTGTAATGCCCCACCTTGACAACACACAAATCATCGGCATAGATGGTCACTACGAGGAGGAACAATCATGCGCACCTGTATAGCCATGTTTCTGATTATTGCTTTTTTTACAGCGTTGCCAAAAGCCCAAGGCGTCGCGGCCAACCCGACCCGCCCGACTTTTTCGGATAACGCCCACCCGATGGCCAGAGGTCATCTCGAACTCGAACTAGGCGGCATGTTTTATAGAGCCGGCGGCGTAGACTGGGCTGCAACGCCCTGGCTACTCAAACTTGGCGTCGCCGACCCGTTCGAATTCAAAATCGGCGGGACCGGTTTCGCTTACTGCGGTGCCGATGACGGTTATTTCGGCTACGGCAATATGGTCTTGTTCGGCAAATTTCGCTTCCTCAACCAGAAAGGCATGCGACCCGCCATGGCAGCCATGCTGGGGGTCGGTTTACCAACTGCCTCCAAGCAGATATTCGGCCCCAGCACCGATCTATATTTGTTGTACTTGCTTTCGGGCAAGTTCGGCCCGATGGGTTGGGATATCAACGTCGGCTTGAATATACTCGGTATCGATCAGGACAAGACCTTCTTTGACATTCCGGCCATCCTGACTTTATCTGCAACCATCTACGGACCGTTGGGTGTTTCTCTGGAATTCGCCGACTATATTCCGCTTTCCGACCAAAGAAACAAACTCCACCTGCTGGGAGCCCTGACCTGGACACTCCACCCGCGCGCGATCATTGACGCCGCTTTCGTCAAGGGCTTCGGCGGGGCCGCCAACTGGGAAGTCCATCTGGGCTTCACCGCCACGCTTGCCAAACTATGGTAAAAACTTCTCGGGATGGGCTAATTTCTCGGGCAGGTATGTATCGATCACGTAGTTGAGACCCCACTTGGCCAGGGCTTGCTGCTCGGCGCGTACGCCCATCTTGAGCAACTTGAGCAAACCGCGTTGCCAGGCCTTGTGGTGCAGTATAAATGGATCGTTTTTAAGTCCGTCGTTGGCGCGCTTGATGTCGACTTCTTTCAAGGGATGGGTCGGCAGCTTGTAGTCCTCAATATCATTGGGCGTGATTCCAAGAAAACGGGCCTGGGGTACGCAGAAATACTCGTTGATATGGGCGGCATTACCCGAACCGACTTTGAGAGTACGATATATATTGCCGATCCCGTATGGATCACAATCGACGAAAACATAGACGGGAATTTTCTTCTCGTCGGACAGCCGGCGGATAAATCGGCGACAAGCTCTGGTAGGCACGCCCCCCATCGAGATCAGGATACAGTTGGCTTTTTTCCAGAAATTGTGCTTGACCAGGCGCTGAAACATACCGGCCGTTTCAATAGCCAGAATGAACTTAGCCTTGGTCTCGAATCCGAGCTCTTCGACGCTGATCGGAATCGAATAGGCGCCTGAACCGAATTTAGTGCAATCGATCCGCAGGGTTTGATTTGTGTCGCGATCCTTGTCGAGGACCACCAGGCGGCCGGCCACATCGCCGCCTTTCTCCTCGGGAACGAAACCGAGTTGCTCACGGTTGACCATGAAGAGGGCCTCAACGTCGTCAATGACGGTATCGCTTTCGGGCTGTTCATTGAATTTAGCCGGTCCCCAGTTCTTGCTGACGTAATAGGCTTCCCGCTTGGTGGCAATGTCATCGATCTCGACCAGTTCCTTCGACAAGGCCATCATGCGTAGAGTCTGGGCAAACGTCTTGACCGTACCGACGGTCAGGGTCCGCTCTTTTTTACGGCCCTTCAACTCGAAGTAGCCTACTTTGGGCCGGTAGCGCACATTGGCCAGGGAACGAATCGGGAATTTCATGGAAGGGCTCTTGCCGGCCATAATCTTTTTTTGAATTCCGCTGGCCTGGTTGACAATCATCTTGGAAACCTTGGTCAACTTTTTCTTAGACGCCTTCTTGGCAGAAGCCCGGGCCGTTTTTTTCTTCTTGGGCGCAGCCTTTTGGGGTTTTGTCTTCTTTTTTGCCAACTCGCAACTCTCTTTCAGCTGAACTTCCGGCTGCGCCGGAGCGTACTCTGCAGCTTTTTTACAACTGACTTTTCCTGACGGTCAGTCAGCCCGATAATTTCTTTCAGGGCTATCCCAATGTGGGGAATATAGGTTTCGATGTAACTGTGCTTGCGCCCCTCTTCGGCGGCTTTGCGGCGGGCACTTAAATGATGGCTCAAGCGGCGCCCGCAGAGCTGCAAGGCCAACCGGATCTCTTTTAGTATCTCGGGATAGCGAGCCACGGCCTCCTTGCTCTCGGAGGTAAATGGAACCCAGACTGATGCCATATGCACTAAGATCACCATCGGGCCCGAGGGCAATGCACCGCGTGCCTGCGAAACCTTGTAGTTGCGCCAATCCGTATCTATGACCGCCTTGGTTATGGCACAGTCGGACTGCTGGTATTGCAGAGGCACCCGGTTGGCAAAGCGATAAAGGTCGCACAAAGAATCGGCCGATAAATTGCCGCCCCAGGCTAGCCCGACTTCGATCTGAAATGGATTACCGCGATAGACCGCCGGGCTGCGAGTAGCCGATGTAAAGAAATCGGCCTCGAGGCCCTTTTCCAGCCCGGCCGCCAGAAGCTCCTCGCCGATTGGAACGACACAGTTTGTCGGCGGGCTCATGATCTTGGCCCTGGCCATCGCCTGGTGAAGTGCCTCGACCTGGGCCGGTTCGAGACGCTTGGGACGCATATTCGGCGACAACTCGGCCGCCTCACAGATGGCCGCAGCGACTCGATCGCTGACTCGCGAAAAATCGCGCATCAGGGCGCCTTTTAGATTACGTCCGCGGGTCTCTTTGAGCATCGCCATCAGCATACCCAGTTCGACGCCGTGAGGATGCGGCTTGATTTCAGTCGGTTCGCGGGGCAGTTCTTGGCTCAGGCGCGGATAAATAAGCTCTTCGCCCTTCGGATTGATGAAAGTTATCTTTGTGTGCGGATTGGCAATCGCGGTCTGTTCGATATACTGATCGACCGATCGTTTGCCGCCCCGGTAGATACCCTCGATCTCCATTTCTACCTTGGTGCCGGTTGGGTACACCTCCTGCCACTCGATAATCTTGTCTCCAAAAACTTCCGGAGCGTTCTTGCGAGTATCGATCTTGACTTCCAGCTGATGACCGGGGCGATCTTCGCGAGTCCGGGAGGTAATCACGACTGGTTTGCCGGTTGTCAGCTGACTATACATCCCAGCCGCAGAAATCCCAATGCCTTGCTGCCCGCGGGACTGTTTGAGCCGATGGAACTTCGAACCGTACAGCAGTTTGCCGAAGATCTTTCTGACCTGGGAATGAATGATGCCCGGTCCGTTGTCGAGGATTGTCACCTTGAAACGGTTGTTGCCGAGATCTTCTATACGCACATCCAGTTCGGGTAGGATCTTGGCTTCTTCGCAGGCATCCAGCGAGTTGTCGACTGCCTCTTTAATCGTTGTCAGAAGCGCCTTCTGGGGATTGTCAAAACCGAGCAGATGCCGGTTTTTGGTGAAAAACTCGCTGATCGATATGTCTCGCTGGCCGGCGGCCATGCGCTCGGCGGCCGAGCGACCCCGCCGCTTGCCAGGTTTCTTTTGGAGAGGTTTTTCTTTGATTGGCTCGGGTTTCGTAAGCGCCGGCTTCATCTTGACTTCTTCACCGGAACGTTTTTTGCGAGTTTGAATAGCGGCCTTGACCTTTTTGGACTTTTGCGAGTTGCCGCCAAACAAACCTAGTTGATCGGTCTTCTTCTTGGCTTTCTTTTTTGAGCCGGTCCTGACTTTCTTGGCGGGCTTTGCAGCTTTTTTAACAGGCTTTTTCTTTTTGCCTGTTTTTTTCGGTGTACTCTTGCGTGTTGTTTTTTTTGATTTTTTACGTGGTGCCATAGGGAACTCCGTTATTGTCCGGCGTCAGAATAGGCAGGCCTACGCAAGCTGTCAACCCTGTTATGACTTATCGGCATTGTTTTCAACAGGTAAATATGGTTCTTTCGATGTCAAGGAGTGTAAAAATCCCAAGATTCCAAGAGAAAAAACGACTCATCATCATCGGCCTGGACTGTGCCGAACCGTCTTTGGTGTTCGATAAACTCAAAGAGCGTATGCCCAACCTGGCAGGCCTGGCTGCCTTAGGAACCTGGGGGAACCTTACCAGCACCATGCCACCCACGACCATTCCTGCCTGGCTGTCGATGTTCACCGGTCTCGATCCCGGTCAGTTGGGAGTCTATGGGTTTCGCAATCGCCAAGACAATAGCTACCGCGAGCCCAGGCTGTTCAATGCCGGACAGATCGACGCTCCGATGATTTGGGACAGCCTGTCGCAGGCCGGCAAGACCTGTTACGTGCTCGGTGTCCCGGGCACATATCCGCCCCGGCCGCTCAAAGGCCGCCTGGTCAGTTCGTTCCTGGCTCCGAATACTTTGGCTGATTATACCTTCCCGAAAGAGCTCAAAACTGAAATCGAAGCAGCTGTAGACGGCTACATGCTGGACGTGGAAGGCTATCGCACCGAAGATAAAACCTGGCTGCGCGACCAAATCTGGCTGATGACCAAAAAACGTTTCGAGTTGGCCTGCCTGTGGGCCAAAGAGCCCGATTGGGACTTGATGATTGTGGCCGAGATGGGCATCGATCGCATCCAGCACGGATTCTGGCGTTTTTTCGATCCACGCCACCGTTTGTTCGAACCCGGCAATCAGTTCGAGTCGGTTATCCCCGACTACTATGAATTCATCGACGGCCAGGTCGAAAAACTACTGCAAGCCGCCGGGCCTGAAGTGGCGGTGGGAATCGTCAGCGATCACGGCGCCCAGGCCATGCAAGGCGGCTTTCGGATCAACGAGTGGCTAATTGAACAAGGCGACCTGGTTTTGACAACCGCGCCCGAAAAACCGCAACCCCTGACTGCCGGTCTAATCGACTGGAAAAAAACCAGTGCCTGGGGCGAAGGCGGCTACTGCGGAAAAATATATATCAACCTGCAAGGTCGAGAACCCCAGGGTATCGTTGCCCGGCAAGAGCTGGCCAAATACACCCAAGACCTGGCCGCCCGCCTCGAACAAACCAGTGATGAAGACGGCCAGAGCCTGAATACCCGGGTTGTATTTCCCGAAAAAGAGTACCGGAAGCTCAAAGGCATACCACCTGACTTGATCGTCTGCTTCGGCGACCTGGCCTGGCGCTCGATCGCTGAAGTCGGCACAAACCGGATTCATGCCCGGGGCAACGACAGCGGCCCGGACGATGCCAATCACGCTCAAGACGGGATCTTCATATTTTCAGGACCCGGGCTTGCCCGCCAAGCTGCAAAAAATATGAGCATCCTCGATGTACACAAACTTATTGCCGACTACTGCGTATAACCCAACGAGCGCAACATTTCTTCGGTTTGCTCGTCGATCTTGGCTTTTTCGCCGATAAAATCTTCCTTCTTTCCCGAACGCAGGTCCGCAAGCAGTTTGCGCAGCTCTTTTGCCAGAGCGGGTTTGACTTTGATCAGGTTCTTGAGTTCCTTCGGATCGGCCTCGAGGTCATAGAGTTCTTCTTTGCCTTTTTTCATCGGGTAAGACGGATAGACGTCCTTGGTTTTACGGTGTCGGATATACTTATAGCGAGGTGTGACAACTGAGATAATATAAGCCCCGGCATGTTCGACAAGAACGGCCCCGCCCGATAGCTTGCGGCTCTGGATCGACTCCCAAAAATCCCGTCCGCGGGCCTGAGCAGGAACATCTATCTTCAGTATTGTCAGCAGAGTCGGCATAATGTCAACCAGGCTGACAAGCTCGTCGATCCGTTTGTTTTTGGGGCCGCCCGGCACCCTGATAATCAGTGGCACTCGAGCGGTTACTTCGAACGAGCCCCCGTGCAAAAACCACAACCCGTGCTCGCCGAGTGATTCGCCGTGATCGGAAGTGAAAACGAATATGGTGTTTTCCCACTGCCCGTTTCTCTTCAAGCGCGCGATCATCTCACCGACATTATGATCAGTCCAGGAGACCGAGCCCTTGGTAGTAGCCACCACATAATCGGCGTCGGTGATGCCCCGTAGCCATTTATCGATGAAAGGATTGTTTTGGTGGTGCTTCGGAAACATTTTCCAGGCTTTTTGCAGTGAACCGGATTTACCAGCCCGCGGATCTTTGTCCTTGGGATAGTACATTCGCTCATATTCTCCTGGAGCGTAGTAAGGTGTGTGCGTGTCGATGTAGTGCACCCATAAGAAAAACGGTTGCTTTTTACCTTTTTGCCGATCGAGAAACTTCATGACCCACTTGTTGGTCTTGTCCGCTTTACGAATTTTTACACAACTTTGAAACTCGTCAATCCCCTGGGGCACATTGGAAACATCCGAGTTCAACCAGGGCAGATTGACTATCCCGGCCGTGTGCCAACCGTGGCTCTTGAGAATCTCAGGCAGTGTAGTGATCTTGGAGCTTATCCGGGAAGTGTTGGAATAGGCCTTGTGATCGAATGGATATAAAGAACTGAACAGGGTCGCATGTGAGGGAGTTGTAGTCGTGATGTTGCAATAGGCTCGCGTGAAATTCACACCTTCTTCGGCCAGCTGGTCGAGATGCGGGGTGCGAACTTCAGACTCGCGGTTGGCTGCCAGCATGTCGGCCCGCATGGCATCGGCAGTAATGATGACGATGTTATACTTGTGCGGCTCGGCTGTTTTTTTCGAATCAGCCACAGAAGATGCGCTCAACAAAACACCTGCCGTAACGACCGCTGCGATAATCAACGACATCAAAATCCAGGATTTCCTCATTCTCTTGCTTTCCTTTCCAATCACTGACTGACTACGACGAAGACCGGGCTGGACCAGGCCAGGTCGGTATCTTGCTTGCCTTTTCCCTGTATGACTCGCAAGTAATAAAAGTGCCGGCCGGGCGCAACTGTCTCATCCACCCATTGGCCCAAAACATTCTGACCGGCAGGTGTCATCTGATGGATGACCTCGCCATCGCGTATGAGCATAAGTTTTTCAAGCGGCCGGCTGCCATGTGCCTCATACTTGATTACGACAGGCTTTGTGACTCTGCCATCCTGACCCATGGCTACCTGGCCAGCCTGGATCTTGGCATACATGGCCGCACCGGAGGTTGCATAGGTTCGCCGGGCAGCGATCGAATCGAACAAATCCTGACGACGATTTCTCTTGGCCAAAACTGCTGTCAGGCCATGTGACCAAGGATCTAGCCTTCGGCCGAGCCCGTGATGCCAGGCCAGGCCATGCCCATCCGAACCGCCCAGAAAACCGAATTTCAACCCTTTTTTAAGGCCATCAACTGCAAACATGCCCTTCATTTCTCCTCGAGAAGCAATTGGCTCGTTACCTAGATGTTCTGACGCACCATGAACCGAGATAATTTCAAACTGAGGTTGAACTTTGGAATCGGCATTCTCCCAGTCAGTACCGGTCCAACTGGTGTGATGGGGTACCGCAATAGCTTTATGTTTTCGAAGAGCCTTATAGAGTCGCTTGGTGTCCGAGTAGCCGTCTTTGTAGCCAAAGAGTAATCCTGGTGCCTGATCACGGAAATAGACATTGCGATGCCCGGAACCTTTCGGAACCAGCGGGGTGGTCCATTCAAAGGCATGCAGCGTGGAAAATCCCTGACGCGCATCAAAGGCATCGGTCACCCAGGCCATCTCGGCATATTTGGAGGGAAACATGCGACTGCCGACTATATAGTCATGATCGGTTATGGCCGCAAAATCGAACCCGCGAACCCAGGCCCGGGCCAGAATTTCATCCTGTGTCCCGGTTCCATCACTGGCAGCCGAGTGCATATGCAAATCACCCATGAAAATCCGCCAGGCGGCCTTGCCAATCGCCTGATGCAGATCAGCAACCAGTTCCTTGAGTGTCTTCATTCCACTAAGCGGCTTCTTTTGATCGCTGACCGGCTTGAATGCCGGCCAACCGGAAGAAACCGTTTCGAAGGTGAACCGTTCAAGAACTGACTTGTGGCGCGCCCGTCGAACCATCAAAAGCGATCCATCGGGGGCTGCCGCCAGGCAAGCCTTCATTCCCCGCGCTCCCCAGCCACGCCTGGTGAGGTCCAGAGGTACCCCAATGCCCGAGGCATCAACTATTTGCAGGTAGGCCCCTTGCGAGGGTCGAGTCACAACCGCCAGTCGGCCCTCTTTGAGAACCGCCAGACTGGGAAACTCGGCGCCTTGCTGTTCACCGGTCGGGGTTTGCTCAGCCAGAGCATCGCTTGAGGCAATCGTCGTAACGACATTATCTTTGAGCCGGCGCAAGGTCCACCACTTGACCAATCCATGAAGATGGCTCGAATGGTAGGCAACTAAGACACCGCCGCCGGGGGCCTCGGCCAGGCTGACAGCAGCCTGTATGCCATCTCTCGAGTCAATGCCTATCTCGGCACTCCAGCTACTCCCTGAGAAAGTTCGTAAGAAAATGTCATAGTCGGGATCCAATGCGCCAGTTGGACGGGAATCCACCAGGCGATCCCAGGCCACATGTACCTGGCTGCCTTGTACCAGCACTGTCGGGCGGCGATCGAAGGAACCTTGCGAGATCAGTTCAACTTTCTTGTCTGAACTTGCTCCCGGTCTAACTGTTCGATAAGCAATCTGAACGATACCCGGCTGAGCGGCTGTCGACTGCTCCCATACAATGTGCAGCTTGCCATCCGGGCCAATTGTCAATTCGGGATTAGCAGAACGTCCTTGACCAACTGACAGGCGCATTACCCGGCCCGGTTTTCTACCGGATACCTTGCGCAGGAATACATCTGTGTTGTGTGAACCTCTCTTGGCCTGTTTCGTGCGCCCACTCCAGGCCAGCCAAACATTACCAACAGAATCAGCGGCCAGACGGGGATGCCAGGCTCTGAACCCGTTTGTGACCGGCTTTGCTTTACCCAGTGAACTGGCTGGATTCGAAGCGGTACGCAGCCAGATCTTTTCTCTACCTTTATCGAGAACAACGACCGCCACAAATACTTTACCATCCAGTGTAACGGCCAGTGCCGGAGATGCGCTATCCTTCCCGTCTATGATAGGCACAACCGCATGCCTGGTAACCCCCAAGCAAGTCTGACCCGGTATGAGCTTCAAAGTTTTTGGCTGCCCTGCAGATGCCAGGCCAATCGTCGAAGTCGTACCCATAAGAGCACATAGAAAAACCCAGAGTGTTTTCAAGTTGAGCTTTTGCACATGGTTAGTTTACCTGATTGACTAAAACTGGCAACCTCCTTTAAGATCTTTTGTATGAAAACTATATTTATTACTTCCCTGGCCGTGTTTGTGTTGTTTTCCGGCTGTCGTTCCGCCTTGAAGGAAGACAGCCGGCCTGTCAAGATCACCCGCCAAGAAGAAACCCCAACAAAAAGCAAGGCCGCAGGTACAAAAAGATCTCAAGACATTGTCGTCTCTTACAACCAGGACGACGAATGCCTGATTGGCAAATGGCCCAAAAAAACTACCCTGATGAATATTGAAGAACACAAGCTGCCAATCCGCAAGGTCATGCAAAGGTTCGCCGAAATTACCCGGCTCAATTTCATTGTAGCTGACGAGGTCAAGGGCGAAGTAAGCGGCTGGGTAAAAAAGGTACCCTGGACAGAAGCTTTAGGGGCCGTCCTGCACACCAAGAACTTAGTCGCCGTCAAGGAAGGCAACGTTGTGCGCATACTCAGGCGTGAAGACTGGACCAAAGAACTGGATCAATAGGGTTACAGCAGACTCGACCAGACTTCTTCTACTTGAGTGACCATTCGCTCTAGAGAAAAGCGTTCGTTGACCAGGCGTTGTCCGGCTCGACCCATTGATCTGGCCAGGTCCGGATTCTTGATCAAGTCGAGGATCGCATCCGCCAGCGCACGCGGGTCGCGATTGGGCACCACCAGACCCGTTTTCTGGTCCTCGACTCCAAAAGCAGACCACTGACAGGCAACTATCGGAAGGCCGGCCGCGGCGGCATTCAAATTCTTGACCGGAAAACCGGACCAGGACGAGCGCGGTGATACGACTAGCCTTGCCCTGCGCATCACCTGTCGGGTATCCAGCGCATCCAGAGTAACGGCAACATCGATCAGTGAACCGGCTCCGTGCCGGGCTGCCAGCCGCCAGGCATCATGCGGGTCGTTGGGTGTCGCGACCAGCAATTGCGCCTGGCTGGCTTCGGCAACAACCATCGGCATGGCCTTGAAAAGCGTCGGCAGGTCCTGATAGTTGTCGAGATTGCCGGTGTAGGCCACTAGCGGCTCGGAAACTTGTTGGCCTGGCTCTACTCGCCAGAAATCTGTTTCAATCCCGGGTTCGATGACTTGTATCTTGCGAGCCGAGACCCCACACGCCTCGAGAGCGGCCGCAATTCGATCGTGTAAGGCAATCACGCGACTGGCCAGGCGCGGCACGGTTCGATCGAGGCCCCAACCGGCCTTGGCGGCCAGCCTGGCAAACAACCCTGACTCGAAATAGCGCGGCAGTTCATCTTCCATCAAGTTGTGGGCATGATAGACCAGCGGCACCCGGCAGGTTTTGGCCGCCAGCCAACCGGCCAGGGCACCTTCGTAGTTGTGGGCGTGAATGAGTTGGCAGTCAAACTCGCGCACAACTTCAATAGTCCGGCGGGCTAAAAGCATATCCAGAACAGGTTTGACGGCATCCGGACCGGAGCGCATGCGCCGATAGAGCGGTACCCTTTTAATTCGGTGAACCGGAAAAGGTTCATCTCTCGAAAAAGCTCCGTGATGATAACAGATCAAGTTGACCAGATGACCGTGCCGGCTGAGTCCACGCGCCAATTCGCCCACCAGGGCCTGAGTACCCTGCCCGGAGGGATAGGGCATGGCCGCAACCATGGCAACGTTGAGTGAACTGGTTCGACCTGCATTTGCTCGAGCTTTCGACATCTGAGGTATATTACCTAACCCCACCAAATAACTGCAAAATAAAAAATTTAGTGACAAATGTGTGAACTTTCCCTACACTAACGGAGTCTGAAATTTTACAACAATAAGGAGAGTCTAATGCATCGCGGCATTAAAACTTCAATTGTCTTGGTTATTGCATTGAGCTTGATAGCTATCGGCTGTGCCGAATCCGGTTCCGAACCGGTTGACGATCCTATCCTCGATGATTTGGATGTTTTGATGGACGGTGTCCCGGACAAAGCCGACTTAGTCGACGAGAAAACCGACCTGATCCCGCCGGCTCAATTCGACCTGGTCGAATTCCAGTCGCCGGTCAGGAGCCAGGGCTCGCGGGGAGTCTGTTCGATTTTCGGAACTGTCGCTTTAGCCGAACATCTTTTCATTCTCGAAGGCACTCACAAAGACATCGACCTCTCCGAACAGCATTTGCAATGGGTGGCCAAGTTCCAGGTCGGGTCATTCCCGAATACCAGCGGTTCCAACGCCTACACCAACCTCAGGGCCATGTCCGAATACGGCATCGTTTCAGAAGACATGTGGCCCTATGAAAAATATAAGTGGACCTCGAGCAACGACGCCGAATGCGACGGCACGGACGATCAACCAACCAAGTGCTACACCAACGGCGATCCTCCCCAGGCCGCAGTCGACGCCCATAAATGGAAGCTGCCTTCGGGACGCTATATCTCGGCCCGGCGCAATTCGATCAAGGCCTTCATTATCAACAAGGGTCAGGCCGTTCAGGTCGGGGGTACTTTCTTCTACCAGTCCTGGAACCACGGCCGCTCGGCTCTGCCGGTCAGCAGCGAATACAAGCGTAAGGGCTATGTGTTATCGCCCAACGCCGAGGATAAAGAAAAGAGCCTCGAAAAACGCGCCGGCCACTCCTTCATTCTGGTCGGCTGGGATGACGACTTAGAAGTCCAGAAACGAGACAAGGACGGCAACGGGGTCGTCGATGCCGATGGTAACCCGGTCAACGAGAAAGGTTTCTTCTTGTTCAAGAACAGCTGGGGCACCGGCGGCTTCGGTTCTCAAAACCCGAAGGGTGACGGTTATGGCTGGATTTCGATGGATTACGTCGAAGACCACCTGTCGGCTCGAGCCGCCGACGAGCCGACCGTCGAACCGCCGGTCGAGATCTGCGGCGACGAAAAGGACAACGACAAGGACGGCGATACTGATTGCGACGACTCTGACTGTGCCGACGAACCGCAGTGTCAGACTCAGGAAGAAGTCTTTGAAAACAACACCCCGGTGGACATTCCCGACAATGATGCCGGTGGTGTTACCAGTTCAATCGACGTCTCCGAGACCTGCACAATCGCAGCTCTGTCTTTGACGGTCGATATCACGCATACCTATCGCGGCGACATCGAAATTCGACTGTCTCACCCCGACGGAACTGATCGACAAATACTCGAGCCCAGCCAGGAAGCTATTGACGACATCAAAAGAACTTTCGTTGAAGAACGCTTCAACGGAAAAACCGCCAACGGCACCTGGAGATTGACAGTCATCGATCACGCTAATATAGACACCGGCACATTGAACAGCTGGAGCCTCAATTTCAACTGCGGCGATCCAATTATTCCGGGTGACGACACAGCCTTCTTCTCCGAATATGTCGAGGGTTCGTCCTACAACAAGGCCCTGGAGATTTACAACGCCGGTGAGGCGGCTATCGATCTGGAAAACTGCAAGGTTATCGTTTACAGCAACGGTGCCAGCTCGCCGAGTTCGACAATCGATCTGGATCAAGTCAGCCTGGCCGCCGGCGATGCCTACGTCTTGTGCTCCTCACAGTGGGGCGGGCCGGCCGTCTGCGACCAGTCGTCCGGGAGCATCAACTTCAATGGTGACGACGCGCTCGAACTGGTTTGTAACGGTGACACTATGGACGTAATCGGCAAGATCGGCGAACGCATGGTTTGGGGATCAGATGTCAGCACTCAAAACCAGACCTTGCGCCGTAAGTGCTCGATTACCGAAGGCGATACGAACGGAACCGATTCATTCAGCCCGACTACCGAGTTCGACAGTTTCGCGATCGACACTTTCGACGATCTGGGCAGCCACTGCCAGTAAAACAATAGGGGTCGGAGGGTCTCATATGATTCGACTGCAAAACCCAGCATACGGAAGAACCAGCGGCCTGGATCTGAGCAATGTTCGGTGACCTCGACCTCCAATGGAGGAGAGGGG
>JAFDKH010000319.1 GCA_019307065.1 Deltaproteobacteria bacterium | reverse complement strand
GTTGAAGCCTATTGAAATGCCGGCTAAACTGTACTGGTTGCCATTTGATCGCAAGAGTCGCCTGTCATTGTTGGATAGTGAAAAACATCCCCAGCTGGCTCGCCTCGAACTGCCTTTCAAAACTGATTTTGAAAATGTGCACGAGGGACCTCCCGCAGATGACTCGGGTTGCGTGTTAGAGACTGACTGCCAAACTGACCTGGTATATGTTCCATTCTGGGTTCTCAAAGCCGAGCAACAAGAATCTGATTGGGCGGCGGTTAATGCTCGCGACGGGATGCTTGCCGCCGGTGACTTGCCGGCTTCAAAAATGGCTGCCGGGTTACGCCTGGCGGTCATGTTGGGGCTTGGCATTTTTACATGTTTCTTGGGTGGCGGGCTTATTTTCTTCGTCAGCCAGCAACTTCTGATCAGTGCTTTGAAACTGTCTCTGACCGCCACCGGGATCACACTTTTATTTGTAATAGGTTACGTCACCTGGCGCATGCGCAGCCTGCTGCCGCCTTTTTTCGTCGAACCAATCCTTAGAGTCCAGACCGGAAGAATCAAGCTGCCCTTGTCTTGCTATTGGCTGGGATTGTTAAGAACATGTGGCTTGGTAGTCTTTTTGTTGCTGATGCAGGACATATACCGGCTGATCATTATATTAGGACATGTCTTTTTCGAAGTGACCGGGCCTGTCAAGTTCAGTTACACAGATTTCATTTTGAACCTCTTGAGAATTATGACGGCTTACTTTTTTGTCAGGTATGCTCTGTCGGCCGCTGGCGGCAAATGGCTGCCCATTAAGCAGCCTTTAGAAAAAAAACAAGACGAACAAGCTAGCGGATATATCTTCGATTTGGTTCGCATTTGTCTGCAAATCAGTATTCTGGCGATAGCCGGGACAATGCTGGGCTACATCACAAAAATAACCGGCTTGGGTGAATGGCTTGGCTGGGATCGAACGACCTTGCCTATGTTCATGGCTCGCGGCGCCCAGGTTGGTGCCTTTTTGGCCTTGCATCTAACCCGCATGCCGGTCGGCACACGTTCTCCGCTTTCAGTCGGTATGGTTGCCGAGGCGATCGCCCGCCATTCGCTGGACCCCTGGCTGGGAGGGGCGCTCGTTCTGGCAGCCGTGTTCCTGACAGCTTTGCCTGGAGCTTTTGGCAAGTACAAAGGCCGTTACATAGACGCTCTCTGGAATGCCTGCCGCCTGGCCTGGGGTTTTGCCCTGGGAGTGGTAATTGGCAAAGTTTTCGGTCGTCTTTTGGGGCTGATTGCTTTTCCATTGTTTGGCTGGGCGGGGCTTGTGGTCGGGGAACTCTTGGGGGCCTTGTTGGGCGCGACCGCCGGCTACATGGCTCAACGTTCTGATCCAGCCCAAGTCGCCAAGATTCCTATAGCAGTCAAACAAAAAGCTGTTTCGACCTCGATCCTTTTTGTCTGGCTGGGAGTGTTGGGGGGGCTGGCAGCCGCTGTAGTCGCCGGTGCATTCTGGGCGCAAATAGCTATTAATACCGGTAACGAGTTTAACTATCTTGCCCTGGGTGCTGGTTTGTTATGTGGAGGGGCGGTCTGGTTTTTATCAGGCAAACGGGCAAATCGCTTGAGCCAGGTGTTTGCCGTGATATCAACACTACTGGCCTTTGTGATCGCCAAACACGCTATCTTTTATCACTTCATGAAAAGCCGGGTGACGATCGAATACGGCCAGGAAGTTGCGGACAAGATCGGGTGGCAATCCTTCAAGCCATTAACTGCCCTATTTTCGGATTTCAACGAAATGCTTGGTACCAACGATCTGCTCTGGCTCGGCCTGGCGGTTGTAATTGCCTTGCACCTGGCCAGCCCTAAAAAAACAGCAGCGTCGATTTAGCCGGCGGATTACGGTCTGCATCTCGACCTGCCGGTCAAGACCAAGCCGAGAAAAATAAATGCCATCAGGCTCAAGCTTAAGGCTTGATTTCCAGCTGCCTGACAGCCGCAGCCGTCTGAACCGTTTGGGTTAGTGCCCCCGTCTGAGTTGTCGGGGCAGCCTTCGGGTGGGCAGCCGCCGACCGGCATGTGATTACGGGCATTCGGCGACAGGTTGACTTCGCCTGCGGAATTTTTTTGCATGTAGCGAGCCATCCAGTAGGCCGCTTGCAAGTCGCCGCCCGAATTCAGCCGGTTGCCACCGCCGCCGTTGACGGCATACGGATTAGAGCGTGAGTTGAAGTTGGAAGGCGGGCGGATCGAGGGATGTAACGCAACGTCTGCCATGACTCCGTCACGTTCGCCTGGTCCGATCAGGGTCAGAACAGTAGTTCCGTCGATGGCCAGGCATTCGCCGGCCGCCAGCTCATCTTCGTCGCAATTGATTCGTTCGTCGTTCCAGTAGGGGCCCAGGTCGAAGCCGACCAGTAAGTCGGCCGTCTCGTCAATCAATGTTTGGGAAGCTCCGCGATCGGTCAGGGTCAGGTAGACAGTATGCCATAAAGGTTGCTTGGCGTTTTTAGCGGTAAAGGCTTCGTCGGGGCGATTCCACCAGCCGCTCTCCAGATAGGTGCGCAGGACATCGGTGACTTGCGGATCATTTTCGAGATAGATGCCCAGCCAAAGAGCAATGGCAGTCATATCCGGGTTGTCCCAGTTGGTGCCGCTGCCTACGTAAATGTAATCAATGGCACCTTCGGATTCGCCGGCCAAAACCATATCCAGAAAACCGCGTTCGTCGAGCAGCTCTTCATAGAGATATTTTTCCAGCTTGGGGTCACTAGATACGTGATGCAGGCCCTTGATCGCCCCGATGGCCATCAGGGTGTTGAAGCGGTTGAAGCTCGTGCCTTCTTCGAAATAGATGCCCACAAGCGAGGCCGGGTTGAGGTCGTGATACTTGGTAGGCCGGGTGTCGGCATCCATGATGATTAGATCGTATTCGCCGCTGCCTAAAGGTCCTTCTAGCTCGGAGATCTCACGTTTGGTCATTAACATCTCGCCAACCAGTCGAGCATCTTCTTGCATGCGTGTGACCAAAGCCTGGTCGATATCGGGGTCGTCCTTCATGGCGTCATAGAGCAGTACCATGCCGAAGATCTGGCCAATCATTTGATCCTTCGAACACGAGTCCGCCCATATCCAGACTCCCTCGGGAAGCAGGCCGCCGGAATTGTCCCAACGGTCGACGCCGTTGTTTTTGGGCTGTGGTAAAGGATCGCCATTCTGATCGAACAGATCGACCATGTCGGGTAAACTAACCGGGATGGGTGGATCGTTGGGATCCTCGGATTTCATCTTCCGAATTCCACGAGCCACGATCCCATTGCCGCCGGTGACGATATAGAACACATGCCAGGCTTCAGCCGCTCGCACCACCCGTTGACGGGCTCGGGCTAGCAGATCGGCCGAGGCCCCTTCGCGCTTGAGGGTCAGGTACTCATATACGGTTCCGGCCACGGCCACTCCGCCGAAAAACCCAAGGTCGCCGTACTCGCCGTATGACGATAAGATCTCGAAAGTGTGTTTACCGGTAACTGCCTCGACGTCGTTAGAAGAATCCTGGGCCAGAAACTGGTCGATTAATCCGCGAGCTTCGGCATCGGGAAAGTGGGCGTCGAGTGCCAAGCCAAACGGAAGCGCATTGAAATTGTAAAACTGGCTGCCATGCCGTCTCATGTTGTCATCGAGAGTCGAATAGTCGCCGGCCGGAAAGAGCGGCTCAGCCAGGATCGGATTCGACAGAATCGCAAATCCTACGACCAGGCTTGTAAATGACCCAGTTAATTTCATTATTACACTCCTCGGTTACTTGAATGTCGCGCAGCCTTCGAGTTGACCTGTTACCGAGGCACCCGAGCAATAGGGCGCTTCGCGAAGATCTTCTAGAACGAACGTTACTCCGTTTTCGATCTTTGTGATCTTCGAAGGGAACCCGGCCCCTGAACAATTACCATAGTTGATGCCGCCGTGAACCTCGAGGTTCACCGAGCCGCTGGCTTGAGAAGACTGACCGTCGGCTAAAGTGTTTTCCCACTCGAGCCGTAGGCGACCGCCGCCTTCAAAATATACATTTACGTAACAGCCTGTATCTCCGGGGATATTAACCAGGGCCTGGCCGGCCACATTAATTTTCTCCAAGACAGGCTGTCCGGCCACGCTACCTTCCACTGCGAATTCCGCCATACCACAGGTATGCCCGTTATTACCTCCGTCCCCGTTATTATTGGACGAGGTACCACAGGCTGCAAGAACAATTCCCGCAATTACCACAATAAGAGCCAGAGGTTTAGGCATGAAACGATGCTCTTACAAGGTTGATTGAGTGTCAAGCATCTAGACAAAACCAGGACAAAACCAAGGACAAAACCAGGGAGGACAAAACCAGGGACGGAGGTAGCAATATCGGATGGGGTGTCCGGAATCCGGACACATTGTAGATATTGGTATTTAGGCTGAGTTTACGATCGCTTGTTTTTCGGGCTGTTAGGAGGATAAGCACATTTGGCATCATTCCTGCTTTATTTT
>JAFDKH010000024.1 GCA_019307065.1 Deltaproteobacteria bacterium | reverse complement strand
GATAAAATCCGTATATAAAATAAGTTTGTAGTATTTGACGTGAACCGAAAAACATAATAACCGGGTAAGTATGGAAATCAGCCGGATACATTACAAGCTGTCAACAGTCATCCTGGTCACAGTTTTCGCCTTTGGTTGCGCCACCACCTACACCGAGCAGCGCACCCAGTCTATCCGGGTGACAACTTATCCGTCTAGAGCCTGGGTTTGGCAAAAAGACAAGAACGGCAAGCGGACGATCGGACAGTCGCCGGTAGTCGTCAAGACCCGCTACCAGGTCGAGAGAAGAAAACTGAGCCCCTGGTGGTGGGCCGTGGTCGGTTCTACCGCAGTCGTCTCTTCTGTCGGGGCCGGTCTTTATAAATATGATTCTGCGGCCGGACAATACGTGATGTACGGAGGCTTAGCGGCCCTGGCGCTATCGTTAAGCGCGTATTATTTCCTTCAAAGATACTACTCCCTGGAGTCGCCGATCGAACCGGAACCGATCACCCTGGGGGCCAGCCTGGACGGTTACCTGGAGCAACAAATAACCATCTCGGTTCCCGGTAAAGATCGGAGTACCCGGCTGACCTTGCCCCCCGATCCCGACAAACCCCGAGTAGCCAAACCAGCCCGGACGCGCCCGGTCCGAATCAGTCCGGTCAAGTCGTCGGATCGTGTAATCGTGGCTGTCTTCGACGTGGTCGATGGCTCACACAAGACTCGCAAGGAAACTCTCGTTCAATTGACCGAATACCTGGCGGCCAGGCTGACCCAGGTTACCCGTTACCGGGTTGTGCCCCGCGATCAATTACGTTCTCGATTAGTCCAGGAGAAAAAGGGCAGCTTCAGAAAGTGCTATGACGAAAGTTGCCAGATCGAGTTGGGCAAGGCTGTGGCCGCCCAGAAATCGCTGGCGACCAAGATTCTACGTGTTGGAAAACGCTGTGCTATCACCTCGACCATGTTCGACCTGAAAACCGAAACGGCCGAAAAATCGGCCCTGGCTAAGACCGATTGCTCGGTTGACGACTTGATGGATACGATGGATAGGATTGCCCGCCAGTTGTCGGACGGTGATTATCGGTAGTCTAGTCGCCGATCACTCGCGCGAACCCTCGACGACTACTTCATAGAGTAGTTCGCCTTCTTCGGTAACGAACGATTGCGGGCAACCGTAGATTTCACAAATGCCGACGGCGCCCATTTCGTCGGGGTCGGGCGTCAGATAAACCGCCCGGCGATATGCCCCCACCCGGCATGTACACGGCACCAACTGCTTGAGCTCTTCCTTGCAGACCGGGCAAGTCAATTGCAGGCGGGTACCCTCGGGCTGCTCGGCCCCCTTTTTCCGCGAATCGTTGATGATCGGTGACAGGTAGATATCTTCTTCCGGACCGCCTTCGCCGCCAACCCGACATAGAATATTGAAACCCGGCAAGTTGTCGAAAGTCACTTTTTCGACTTTCAAGCTGTGCCCGTTGTGACAAAATAAATCAGGGATCCACAAACGGTCGCCGTCTTTGCGAATCAGGCTGTTTGCGGAGAATTGGTAATTTTCAAAATACTCTTCCAGCCTTTTCCGGCTCATAGCTGCCCTCCTATGTGTGTCCAATATCATTATATACCATATTTGTCTCTCTATGATAATCTCCTGATTTGATGACAAGTTAAGGCAGTCATCGGAGGATAATCAATGTTCGAATACGACATGCCGCTCTATCGTCCGCCTTCCGAGGCCTATTCACTCATTTTTCAAGCCACCCTGGGCTGCACGCACAATCGCTGTGCCTTCTGCGTGGCTTACCAAAGCAAACGCTTTCGGGTACGGCCCGAAAAGGAACTGTTTAGAGAGATCGACGAAGCCGCCCGGGAAATGCCCGACACTCGCAGAGTGTTCCTGGCCGACGGGGACGCAATGGCGCTTGCGCCGCAGCGCATGCTGCGAATTCTAGGCCGCCTTTATGACAAGTTTCCCGATCTTGAAAGAGTAACCTCCTACGCCTCACCCCAGAATCTGTTGCATCACTCGGTAAAAGACATGCAAGCGGTTCACAAAGCCGGAATGAGTATGTTGTATTTCGGGTTGGAATCCGGTGATGACGAGGTCCTTAGGCGAATCGACAAGGGTGCCACTTGTGACGAAATGGTCGAAGCCTGTAAGCGAGCCCATCAGGCCGGGTTCGATTTATCAATTACCGTCATTCTGGGAGCCGCCGGGCCCAAAGGATCAAAACGGCATGCCATAGCGACCGCCAAAGCACTCAACCGCATCCGCCCCAAGTATGCCTCGGCCTTGACGCTGATGACGGCTCCGCGCACGCCGAGCTATGAAGAAGCCTATGGCGATCCCGACTGGCGCATGCTCGACCAGGTCGAGATACTCAAAGAGTGCCGGGTGCTGATCGACAACATGCAGGCCGATGGAATCATTTTCCGATCCAACCATGCTTCGAATTACCTGGCCCTCAAGGGTGACTTGCAAAAAGACAAGCTGCGTCTATTGGAAACCATTGACAAAACATTATCCGACCCCGACTCGCCGCTGCTGCGACCGGAGTACCTGCGGGCTTTGTAAATTATCGGAGACACTCAATGGCCAGGGTCAAAGGAACGTTTTTCATCGCGCTGAAATCATTTATTCGCGCGCGCTACGGCAACCAGGGCTGGAAACGCCTGATTGAGTCGCTGCCCGAAAAGGACCGGGTCCAGGTCGAAATGTCGGTGTCGATGGGTTGGTTCGATCTGGACCTGATCGTCCAGGCCTTGCACGTGCTGGTCGAAGTTCTCGGCGGGCGCGATAAACAACTGGCCTACGAATTCGGTCGTTTCGACGCCGAGCAAGATCTAACCAAGATCCAGCGTCTTTTCTTGCGCATGGCCAACCCGGCCTACGTTATAGAAAAGGCCGGCCAATATTGGAGCCGATTTTGCGATTTCGGCGAATGGCAGATCGAGCGCCAGGGCAAAAACCAGGCCAGCGCCAGCCTGGTTAAATGTTCGATTGCAGATGAACTCTATTGCCTGGAACTGAGCGGTTATCTAAACCGCTTGTTCGAAATGGTCGGCGCTAAAAACCTGCAGGTCGAACATACCCAATGCCGGGCACGCGGCGACGACAAATGTAGCTGGGTCGGGAAGTGGGACTAGTCTTACTCGTCCTTCATGCAATACGAGAAGATCCCGTAGAAATCTTCACAATGCGAGTCCTCCGGACAGGTGATATTGGGATCGTCTAAGCAATTGAGGACTGAACAATAGTTGTTGTTTATCAAGCATTTCGGGTAGTCTACGCCGCAATCAACGTCACACTCGCAAGCCTCGCCGAACCCGCGCGGGGTGCCGCCCAGGCAAACCACACATTTCATCGGATCTTCCGAACCGATGTCCTTGGTGCAGATCGCCTCGCCGGCACAATCCTTGTTACAACCGCACTCGGTCCCTTCGGCCAAAGAGCCGTCGCCGGGATCGCAGATCTTGCAGAAATTGACTACCAAATCGGGATCGGCCATGTCGAACGACATCCAGCACTCGTGAATCCCGGGGCATGTGTCACCGGCCCCGATGGCACAGCCGGTAATTGTACACATGGCCGGCGCAGTCTCGTCGGCGATGTTCTTAAAGCAGACCGGGGCGTCGTCCCCGCAATCGGAATCACACTTGCATTCGGCGTCGATATCGCGCGGTGTACCTCCCAGGCATTTCTGACAGAACGGCGGCTGGGGTGGATCAGCGGTGGTGTAAAAATCGTTACACTCGTAGTTGGCCGGACAGCTTCCGGCGGTGCAGTCGCGGATGGTGCAATAAAGCGGGCCGCTATCGTTCATGATGTCGGCAAAACAGAACGGGGCCGCCGGGGCGCACTCGTCGTCGCAGTCACAAGGCACACCCATTTGCTTGTCATGAGTCGCCTGACACTCACCCTGGTCGGCAGCCTGATCACCGGGGCCCGGGTCGTTGCCGGTATCGCCGCCGCCGTCGGTCCCGCCGTCGCCGTCGGGGCCGCCATCGTCGGCGGTTTGACACTGGTGAGTACTCAGGTTGCAGGTGCCGTCCGGACAATCGGCATCCGAGACGCAGCCGGCTTCACACAGGCCGCTGGCGGCACAATATTGATTGCGCGGACAATCCGCATTTGAAACGCAGCTGTTGTCATTACTCGAACTGCATGCATAAACACATACAACTGCCGGAAGAATTGCCAACATAAAAAGCTTTCTCATCTGGTAACCTCCTTATGAGGCTTATACCTGGTTTGTTTGAACTGTAACTGGACACTAGCAGTATCTCTTTCTCTTGACAACCAGTTGTCAAAGCCGTCATCTTATTAAGCCTATACAACTACTTGAGGCCCGAAGATGATAAGAAAATTGGGGATTTTGTCTGGGTTGCTTCTGCTGGCAGCCGGCTGCTCGGAGACTGTTGGAACTCCAGTCGACCAAAACGAGTTGGATTACAAGACCTGTGTCGGCTACTTCGACTGTGGCCCGGGTCGTTACTGCAACGATCAGGGTTTCTGCTGGGCAGATTGCCGTAGCTCGGCCGACTGCGTGTTTGTGGGCGATGGCATGATCTGTAACAGTTTTGGCCAATGCCTCGAACCGGATGGCGATAGCAACTGTAGCGACCATGACGATTGCGGCCAGGGCCGCTACTGCAATGGAATCTGCACCAAATCAGGGGCTCACTGTAATGGAACAGAAACCTGCCCACTGTGGATGAATCCTGACGATGAATGCAAGGGTAAATGCGGTGCTCATTGCGGCAACGATAACGATTGTTTTGGATTTGAAGGCGACGACCTGACTTGTACTCCGGTCGGTCAGTGCCTGCAGTCCGGATGGGAAAAATATATCTCGCCCGGCAAGCTGCCGCCGACCCAGTGCAATCGCGACAGCCAGTGCAAGGGCCTGGGCTGGCAATATTTTTGCGACTGCGACAAAGAAAGAGACTCGAAAACCGGCCTGATGATCTGTAAGAACGGCGCAAAAAGCGTCTGCGATGAAAACCCCGATCCAATCGACTTCGGGTCCGGCCCGGACACCAGCCCGGCCCATGATTTTCGCGGAGTCTGGGGCATGCGCATGGAGATCGGCGTGGTTACCCTGGGACTGCCCCTGGTCAACCGGATGAACACCTATTCGTCAAACCTGTTCTTGATCAAAATAAGCCACCACGAGGGCAACCAATTGAAACTCGAGGAAAAGGTCTGTGAAATCAATCTAATTAATTTCATCGACTCCGACGAGCCCTTCGATGATCTGGCCTGGATGCTGATTCCGCACACCTACCTTAAATCCCTGCCGATTCTCGAGCAATTTGTCGAGGTCGACTCGGCCACACCCGGTTCGCCATTCGAAACCACTCAATCGGTCGAAGTCCGCGGTTGTATCCTCGAAGATCCGATCAACGATCCGCTGCCGACCAAACAAGACTTCGAGGCCAACCCAGACGACCCGCGTTTCTGGGACGAAGACGAAGACGGCAACGTAGCCATGACAACTTATATGGACGGAACCCTGCGCGGCAAGGTCTATAACGTACAACGCTGGAAAGCGATCTACCACGGCGAAATCCTCGACAACGACCATATCCGCGGCTTGTCGACCATCGACAATGTCCAGCTGGTTATCTCGGCCAGTATGCCCGCACTCAATACAGATACCACAACTCTTATCCACGAGCATGAAGATCGCACCTATCACCGCTTGATGCGTATGCCTGATGACACTTCTTGTGCCTCCTTGATACGAGAAGGCCACTTGAACATTTCCTGGCTGCGGCACACGCCGCACTTGATGGATGTTCCCGACCCATAGACGCTGTATTATCTGGAGTACTTATTATGATTTCACGACAAGCCGTAACCATTCTGGCGATAATGGCAGTTTGTCTACCCTGCCTGGCCGGCAAACCGACTGCAGTAATCAGCCCTTCTGAAGCCAGCGGTCTGACAACCGAGTGCCGCGTTACAATCGAAGACATGCTCGGCCAACTCAACCTGCGCGTCCTGGCCAAAGACGCCGATGCGGCTACGGCCGATGTAGTTCTCGAGGTTTCTTGTGAAACCGCAAAAGATAGTTCGAGTTGCAAAATGAGTGCTTTCGTAACTCCAACCGGTCCCCAACTCGGCGAAGCATCTTCATCGGCCGACAGTCAGGCAGCCGCCTGCCGCAAGACAGCCGACCAGATAAAAGGTAAGATCAGCCCGAAACTCACCCAATTGCTCAAGACCGGCTTTCGGCATGTTCTGGTACTGCGCTGGTCAGGGAAACTCGCACCCAAGCCGGCTAGCAAGGCTGGCGCATTTTTCAAAACCAGCAAGATCGAAGCCAAAGCCGAGTTGCAACAAGCCGGTCGATGTTCATTCAGCTTTACAACCATCAAGACACCTGCCGAAATCGAAGATGCTCTCGATGATTTCTTGAAAATCCACTACCGCATTGAACGCGAACCTCCCAACAGCCTGCCGCGCTCGCCGAGAACTTATATGTACTTGCTCAAAAGTCTATAAACTAGATTTACCTACACTTGACCTGCACCCTACTCTAAAATACCATCCTTGCCACAACGGAGGCATTATGAGGATTCTGATTGTTGGTGCCGGTGTGGTCGGAGTCGCCCTGGCCGAGCAGTTGTCGCTCGAGGGTCACCGAGTGGCGGTCATCGACCGCAGCCGCAAGAAAATCAACGAACTTCAAGACAAGCTCGATGTTTTATCAATCCGCGGCAACGCTGCCATGCCCAGCGTGCTGATTCGGGCCGGAATCAAATCGGCCGAAATGGTCATCGCCGTAACCGACGTAGATGAGATCAATCTAGTTGTCGGCATGCTGGCCTCGCGCCTGGGCGTCAAGCACCGGATCGTGCGCATCCGCAACCAGGAATACCTGGACGAATCGACTGTCATGCCGCTGCAAGAATTGGGAATCGACCATGTGATTAACCCCGACCCGGCAATCGTCAACGCCTTGACGCGCATGATCGAAATCCCCGGTTCTAGCGATTTTGCCACCCTGGCCGGCGACCAGGTACTCATGCTGGGTTTCGACATCGACCAAGACAGCCCGATAGTCGGCAAGACCCTGGCCGAACTGAGAGAACTCGGCGATGTCGACGCATTCTTGATTCTGTATATCACCCGCGGCGAGGAAGTAATCGTCCCCAAAGGCAACCACAAGATCGAACCCGGTGACAATATCCATATACTTGTTTCGGCCAACACGGTTCACTTTGTGTCACCGATGATCTATCGCCGGGCAAAAAACGTCGAAACGGTTATCATCTCGGGCGCCAGCCGGATCGGCATTCAACTGGCCGAATCGATCCAGGACAGAGTCGAAAAGATATACCTGATCGACACCAACGAAGAGGCCATCGAGGAAGCCGCCAATCTACTTAAAAAAGTCACTGTTATACACGGAGACGGCACCAATCTGGATGTTCTCGAAGAGGCCAACCTTGAAGAATGTGATTTGTTCTGCGCAGTTTCCGATGACGATCAGCGTAATGTGCTGACCGCTTTGCTGGCCAAAAAGCACAGCCGGACAATGGCCGCCGTCCTGGTTCACAACCCCGATTACGTGCCGGTGCTCGACAGCCTGGGAGTCCAAATCGTAGTCAACCCGCGCCTGGTTACGGTCGGGGAAATTCTGATGCATGTCAGGCGCGGGCACGTCCATTCAGTCACCCGCCTGGCTGAAAGCCGAGCCGAAATCATCGAGATGGAGGCGACCGCCGACTCACCGGCCGTCAAAAAGAAGCTCAAGGATCTCAAGTTCCCCAAGGACGCCCTGGTCGGAGCTATCGTCCGTAAAGGAGATATGCAAATCCCAACCGGCGATACGCTGCTCGAACCCGGCGATATCGTGGTAGTCTTTGCCCTGCCCGACGCCATCCCCCGGATTGAAAAATTGTTCACCCGTCGCAAGTGGTTTTGATATGGCCTGGCGCACAGTTCTTGGAGTCCTCAGCTATCTGCTGCTCATTCTAGGGCTATGCCTGCTGGCTCCTTTAGTAGTTTCAATTATCTACGATTCGCAGAGCCCCTATGAAACCGGTGAGATCGTAGCTTTCGCAGTGGTGTCTGCCTTTGCGCTGGTGACCGGCCTGAGCTTGCGTCACAAATACAGCGGCTTTATGAGCAAGAAACTGGGTCGCCGGGAAGGTTTTGCAATTGTCTCGGCTGCCTGGCTGGCGGCCGTAATCTTGGGCATGCTGCCTTATTTGTTCTCCGGGGTTACCGAATCTCTGACCGACGCTTTTTTTGAAACCATGAGCGGCTTTACCACGACCGGCGCGAGTATTTTCGGCAACCCCGGCAATGAAATCGAAAAAATCCCCCACGGTTTGCAGTTCTGGCGTTGCATGACCCAGTGGCTGGGCGGCATGGGTATTGTCGTTTTAAGCGTCGCCCTTTTGTCTTTCCTGGGAGTCGGCGGCTACCGGCTGGTCAAGGCCGAAACTCCCGGAGGAGTGGCCTTCGAGCGCGAACGCCCGCGCATGAAGGATGTCGCCTCGGATATGTGGAAGTTGTATTTGGGCATTTCGGTCGCCGAAGTAGTTCTACTGATAATCTCGGGTACCTCGGTCTATGACGCTTTCTGTCATACGTTTACGACCATGTCGACCGGCGGCTTCTCGACCCATGGCGAGTCGGTCGCTTTTTTCAGCCCGGCCACGCAGTGGATCATCATCGTTTTCATGTTCATGGCCGGAGTCAATTTCTCGCTGTATGCCCATTTGTTCCGTTTGAACCCGCGGCCCATGTTCCAAAACCCCGAATTCAGAACCTATGCCGGCATTATTCTGGTAGTTGTCGTGATCGGCCTGTTGGTGGTTCCCTTCAATTCGGGTCTCGAGCAGCACATACGCGACGTCGTCTTCCAGGCAATTTCAATCGGCACGACTACCGGCTATGCCACTGCGGATTTCGATGCCTGGCCGCAAATAATGCGGCTGTTACTGGTTCTGCTGATGTTCGTCGGCGGCTGTATGGGTTCAACCGGCGGCGGCATGAAAGTCGCCCGTTTTATAATCTATGTCAAAGCCATAATGCGAGAACTGCACCACTTGGTCTTCCCGCACGCTATCAGGCCAATTCGAGTCGGCGACAAAGTCATTGATCCGAAAATCGTCGCCAACATCATGGCTTTTGGAGCAGTTTTTGCGGCGCTGTTCGTAGTCGGCACACTGACAATGGCTGCTTGCGGATACGATCTGGTTACCGCCAGTTCGGCTTCGGTGGCAGCTATCGGCAATATCGGCCCCGGCCTGGGCGAGGTCGGCCCGGCGGCCAATTGGGCCCATTTGCCCGATTTAGCCAAGTGGATCATGAGCATCCTGATGCTGCTCGGGCGTCTGGAGTTGTTTTCGGTGCTGATTTTGTTCACTTCCTGGGCCTGGAAGAAGTAGACGTTGAAAACCAAATTCGCAACCGCAATTGCAGTCCTGGTTCTCGGCGGGCTCGTCATCATGGCTTTTACAGTACCGACCAAGAAAAAACTTGTCGAAGCAATCGGCTCGGTCGGCAAACTTTCCAAAACCATGCAACTGGCTCTCGATCCGGCCGACTTTTTACCGATGAACAAACCCGGGCCGCACGACTGGCTGGCCAACCACGAGGAATTCGGACAGACCTTCGACGAATATGTCCAAGAGGGTTTCGTCTCGCCCGACAAGCAACGTAAAAAAATCTATCTGCTGCCGATTGGCCCGTTCGCCAAGGGCAAGAGCCCGTCCAAGAAGAAACTGCAACAATTCACGGCGGCTTATTTCGGCCTACCGGTCGTCGTACTCGACGAAATCCCGGTTAGCGGGCACAGCTTCACCACCCGGATCAACGCCTACACCAAAAAGCGCCAGATCCTGACTCACGATATCCTCAAGTTGCTCAGGAAAAAGTTACCCAAGGACGGTTTCTGCATCCTGGCCATCACCATGGAAGACCTCTACCCTGATCCCGATTGGAACTTCGTATTCGGCATGGCGTCTTTGTATGCCCGGGTGGGTGTCTTTTCTTTTGCGCGCTATGACCCGG
This sequence comes from Deltaproteobacteria bacterium, assembly GCA_019307065.1. Lineage (GTDB taxonomy): Bacteria > Myxococcota > B64-G9 > B64-G9 > B64-G9 > JAFDKH01. Next base: position 30,528 of record JAFDKH010000024.1, on the reverse strand, counting down.
CCTTCTTTGGTCAAGCCCGCGCCAAGAACTACCTAGACACCTTACTGCGCCGCAGTTGCAAGGTTCTAGCCCACGAAACCGCGCATATGTTCGGCTTGCAACACTGCATTTACTTCCAGTGCTTGATCAACGGCTCCAATCATATGCAAGAAAGCGACTCGCGCCCGATCCACTTGTGCCCGGTCTGCCTGAGAAAACTGCAATACAACATCGAATTCGACGTTGTAAAACGCTACCAAAAACTGCTAGGCTTCTACAAGCAGGCGAAGATGCAGGCAGAAGTCGAATGGGTCACAGCTCGCCTGAAAAAATTGACGGCAAAATAATCCAATCAGGAGTGTCAAATGAAAAGAATTGTATGTCCGTGCATTGCTCTGGTTCTTCTATTTTCACTAATCGGCGCTTGCGGCAGCAGTAGTGAGCCTGCCGAAGAAGGCATCGAAACTCTGCCGATCGCCGATGAAATCACCCTGTCCGGGCTGAGCGACGTAGTCGAGGTCGTCACCGATTCGCGCGGGATGCCCCACATCTATGCCAAGAACGACCACGATGCGATCATGGTTCAGGGCTACTTGATGGCCCGTGACCGCATGGCTCAACTCGAGTTCTTCCGACGCGGACTGCAAGGGACCATGACCGAGGTCATCTCTCCAATACTCTCGCCATCTCTGCTCGGTCAGGATATTGGGGCCCGCGAGCTCGGCTTCCATCGCATGGCCAAGGACATCCGGGCTACCATGCAAGACGGCGATGAGTCTCTTCTGGCGCTTGAAGCGTTCGCCGAAGGCATCAACCTGCACATCGCCGAGTTGAAATCCGGGGCAGCCGATCTTCCCGGCGGTTTGGGCGGCCTGCTGCCGGTCGATCAGATGGCCGACTGGACCCCGACCGACACACTTTGCATCGTTCGCTACATGGTCTATGACTTGTCCAAGTCAGCCAGCGACGAGACTCTGGTTAGCACTGCTATGCTCAGAATAGCAGATACCTTTCCGGCCAACTCGCCCGACCCGAAGCTGGCTGCCCGAGCAGGTATCTTGCACGATTTCTGGCCCTTCGAACCGGCCGAAAAAGTATTCTCGCGGGATGGATTTCCCAACCTCGACTCCGATTCTGGCTCGCGCGCATTCTGGACGCCGAAAAAGCCCAGTCGTTTTCCACAGCTTTCCAAGCTGCCTTCGAGGCAGACGCTACAGCGAGCCGGCCAATATTTCGAAAAAATCGAAGCCAACAGCCTGGTACTCAAAGGCCTGGGCGGCGGCTCAAACAACTGGGCGGTGCACGGTTCCAAGACCGCCACCGGCAACGCTATGATGATGAGTGATCCGCACCTGGCGCTGCAGAGCCCCAACTTCTTCTGGTATTCTCACATCAACACCAAGCGAGCCGGGGGCGATCTGAATGTCTCCGGCTTGACGCTGTTCGGTTGCCCGGGAGTTCTCTTGGGCTACAACGACGATGTGGCCTGGGGCCTGACGGTCGCCAACTTCGATGTTGAAGACGTCTATCTCGAGACGGTCACGCCCGGGGCCGGCGGCGCCCCGGATACGGTCCTGTTCAACGGTAACCAGGTGCCGATCGAGAAAATTGTCGAGACAATCAACATCGTCGGCGGAACAACCGAGACCGTCGACGTCGAAGTCGTCCCGCATCACGGATACATCATACCCGGCACTCACATTCCGGGCGAGAGCGAGGCTCTTTCGCGACGCTGGGTCGGCTTTGAGACATCAAATGAAATGGCCGCGGTCCTGGGCGTAAATAAGGCAACTTCTATCGACGAGGTAGAAGAGGCCCTGGATGGCTTCAAGGCCGGCGCCCAGAACTGGATGGTGGCCTCGAAAAACGGCGACATCTACTGGACTGCTTCGTCGCGAGTCCCGGTGCGCGACCCGCGCGCCATGACCTACAACCCGGCCGACGGGACCGGCTTCGGGCCCCACATGGTTTTACCGGGCACCGGCGAGTACGAGTGGACCGGCGATCTTTCCGATCGCTACATTCCGCACGACGTCAACCCGGCCAAGGGTTACATCTCGACCGCCAACCAGGACGGAGTCGGGGTGACCGCCGACGGCAACCCCTTCAACGACGAACATTACATAGGCTGGTTCTTCGATCTCGGCCATCGCAATGCCCGGGTCGACTCGGTCCTGTCTGAACTGACCACTCGCGGTAATGTAACCCAGGAAGAAATGTCGACCCTGCAAGGTGACCACCGTTCACCGTTAGGGGCCAAGCTGGCCGCGGCCTTCGTAGCCGCGGTCGATCGAGCCAAACAAGAACAGGCCACGCCGGGGACACATGCCGATCTGACACAAGTGGTCAGCGATATCGGTGCTAACTTCGACAAGATAGTATCGATGCGCGACAAATTAGAAGCCTGGACGACATTCGACACCCCGGCCGCGGTCGAAGGCAGCCCGAGCGCCGATGAGATCGCCGATAGCATAGCAACTACCATTTTCAACGCCAGTGTGACGCGCCTGAACAAGCTGGTCTTTTGGGATGAAATAACACTTATGGGAGCCGGCCCGGGAGACGGTCACATCGCCCGCACGCTGCAATGGGCGATACTCGAACCCAGTAAGCTGAATACCTACGACGCGACTATCGGTAACACGGTTTTATGGGATGACCTGGAGACCGATGCCGTCAGTGAAACAAAAGACGAGCGTATTCTGCGGGCCATGTTCATGGCGCTACAATTCCTCCAAGACAAACTAGGCAACGACATGAGCCAATGGCGCTGGGGCAAGCTGCACACTGTTCGTTTCAAAGATATCTCCGGCTTGTTCCCGGCCCTGTCTATCCCGCCTGACGGCGATGCTGAATTCCCGAACGGGTTCCCGCGCCCCGGCGACCTTTTCATCGTCGATGCGTCGCATTATGGTCTTTGGGATACAACTGATTTCAGTCATAAAAATGGACCCCAGCAACGCGTAGTAGTCGAGATGACTCCCGATGGTCCCAATATCTGGAATGCCCGGCCCGGGGGACAGGAGCATGATCCGGATGCGGCCCATCACGCCGACGACGCCGAACTGTGGCGCAAGAACGAGGCCCCGCCTTTGTTCTTCAAAGAGGCCGATGTAGTTACCAACTACGAAAAGCGGGTGCGCTACCTCCCCTGAGGAAGCAGGCTTACAGATGGCATTCAGCCGACCGGTCACTGAGATAATCAAGCTGCGCTCTTCGCAGCGCACTTATACAGCGCAACCGATCGAAGCCAAGGCCGCCCAGAGCTTGAAGGATGCTCTCGACAACCCGCCGACCCCGCCTTTCGGCGGCTCGGTCCGGGTGGCCCTGCTGGAAGCTTTCGATGCCGAAAAACGCGGTGTCAAGAAGCTGGGCACTTACGGCTTCATCAAAGGCGCTAAAAACTACCTGGTTGGAGTAGTCGACGATGGTGAACACGCCATGCAGAATTTCGGCTACGTCTTCGAGTGGGCGGTCTTGAACGCCACCGATCTAGAACTGGCCACTTGCTGGGTGGGCGGCACTTTGAAACGGGGCGCTTTTGCCAAGGCCGTTGAGGCTTCTAGCAAACAGATTATCCCGGCCGTCAGCCCGGTCGGCTATTCTCCCAAGAAACGCCGGGTGTTCGACTCGGCTGTCTGTTTCATGGCCGGGTCGAAAAAGCGCAAACCATTCGAAGAGCTCTTCTTTGACGGTGATTTCTCGACCGCTTTGTCAGAACAAAGCGCCGGGCAATATACGACCGTTCTGGAAATGGTGCGCCTCGGCCCATCGGCTTCAAACCGCCAACCCTGGCGCATAGTCAAACAGGCCGGGGTCGATAATTTCCATTTATTCGTGCAACGCACCAAGGGCTATCACAAAATGACCTCGGTCGACTTACAGAAAATCGACATGGGTATCGCCATGTGCCACTTCGAACTGACTGCCGCTGAGTCAGGCCTGGCCGGCGACTGGCAATTCGAGCCGCCCGGCAACTACGAACTACCCGAACGGACAGAGTTCATGGCCAGTTGGATTGCGGCCAGCCAAGCCAAGTGAGTCTGCGAGGTTTTTATGCCAAACCGAATTCTCTTACCAATCTTTTTGTTGATAGCCGGAATTTGGGCAACCGGCTGTAACGGATCTGGTTCTTCTTCTGATTCGGGTAGCGACCCGTTACCCTTAGACGAACGATTGAGCCAGGGTCAGGTACGGGCCGGGGTTATCAGCAAAGAAAGTGAACTGATCGGCGGTCCCGAGGCCCAGGGCTGGCTCGGCGACTACAAGATTTACAACAGCCGCGTGGCTTTCATAATCGAAAATATCGATCAACCCCGCGGCTGGGGGCCTTATGGCGGCAGTCTGCTGGATGCCGACATCATTCGGCCCGACGGTGAGCCCGGACAAGACCGCTTGCAGGAAGTTTTCTTGCAAGTAAGCATGTTGACCCACTATCCGACCGCAGCCGAAGTTGTTGCCGACGGCAAAGACAAAACCGCAATCATACGTGTCAGCGGCCGTGATCAAGGCATCCCGGCCCTGGATGCCGCCATCGGCGGCTCGATCGAGCCCAAGAACCTGCAAATAGTCACCGAGTACATCCTCGAACCCGATCAGAACTTTCTGCTGATACGCACGACGGTCGAAACCACTGACCGCAGCGGCATCCTGGTCGACTGCGGTGACGTCGTGCTCAATGGAGATCTAACCGACGATTTCGTTCCCGGGCAGAAAGTGACCGGCAGCGGGCTGCCTTCGGGCAACCACGAATATTTGGCCGGGGTAAGTCCCCAGGGCTGCAATTTATACACCAGCATCGGTACGAGTATGCACAGTACGTTTGCCTTACACGAAGTCTCACTCATGCGAATCGTCGAAGGCATCGCCCCGCCGGATAGAAGCGATGAAGATCCCTTAGTGCTCGAGCGCATGCTGGTCATGGGTGGCGCCGGGCTGGATAGCTGTCTTCGAATCTTGAACGAATTGCAACAAGCAAACCCGACCGGCTTGTTGTCCGGAACGGTAAAGGATGATTCGCAAAATCCGGAAGTCGGCCTCGAGCTATTGGTTATTGATCTTGGCCTGCCTCAAAACTCGAATATCGTCAATCAGACTTATACCGACCAATCCGGCCTGTTTGAAGTCCAGCTGCCGGCGGGCAACTACCAGGTATTAGTCAATCCTCATGATCGCGGCGAGTTCTCCTCGGAAACGATTGCTTTGACTGCCGGGCAAAACTCTTCAGTCTCACTCGTACTTCCTCAGCCAGCCAGACTGGCCTACGATTGCCGCGATACTGACAACAACAGCTTGCCCTGCAAAATGTCGCTTCAAGCCGGACATGACGCCGGCCTGCGCGATCCGGTCAGGGTCGACCTGCTGTCTTTCGCGGCCGACGGCTTAGGCCAACTCAACCTGCCGCCCGGTGACTGGACTGCTACTCTTTCACGCGGCTGGGAATACGACATTCATCGCCAGAACATTACCAGCGTGGTCGGCGAAACGGTTGAACTATCCGGCCAACTCGAGCGCCAGGTTGACACCCAGGGTTACATCGCCGCAGATCTGCACACTCATTGTACGCGTTCGATCGATTCGACCTTCGAGATCGAGGACAAGATTGCCTCCAACCTGGCCGAGGCGGTCGAAATCGTCGTTATCACCGATCATGACTGCACAACCGATTTCTCACCCACTATCGAACGCATGAAACAGAAACTGTCGTTCGATCTCGATGAATGGATCAGGACCGTTAGAGGCAACGAACTTTCCCCGCATTACGGTCACAGCACCGTGTTTCCAATGCCGGTTCACCCAACCGGCTGGTTCTACTGGCAGGTGGCCTGGACCTTATACGAAGACGGGTGTTTCATAAGAAACCTCGAGTACCCCGAAGTTTGGCCGGCGGCCCGAGAACTGGGCGTGCAGATTATCAACCTGGCCCATCCGCTTTCATACAATGCCTGGTTCTACTATCTGGGATTCGATCCGCCTGATATCATTCCGCGGCTCGACAGCCTGCCGGCCGACAAGTTCAGCGCCGACTTTGACACTATCGAACTATTGAACATGGACGATGTCGACGTCATGCTCAACAAGGTCTTACCGGTCTGGTCGGCCATGAACAATCAGGGAGTCTTCAAGACCGCGATCGGCGTCTCCGATTCTCATCATCGCGATGCCGAAGCCGGGTTCGGAAGAACGCTGGTGGCTTCGTCTACCGACCAGCCCAAGCTGGTCGATTTATCCGAAATCTGGACGAACCTCAAGGCGGGCCGGGCCATGGTCGGGGGCGGGATCTTCGTGACCATCATGGTTGATGACAAGACACCCGGCGACCTGCTGACCAAAACCGGCTCTTTCGATGTTAAGCTGCGCGTCGAAGCCGCCGAGTGGGTCCCTGTTCATGAATTGGATCTAATCGCCAATGGTGAAGTAATCCAGACCCTGGCCCTTGCAGGGCCAGGCCAGGTCGACCCCGGCCACCCGGCCCTGCGCCTCGACCAGTCAGTACCGCTCAACCCGGATGTCGATACTTGGTACGCAGCCCTGGCAAAAGCGGCTGCGGGTGAAATCCTCGATCCGGTCTTTCGCGGCTGCCGCCCGGTCGGGATGACCAACGCTATCCGGGTCGACGTCGACGGCAACGGCCAGTTCGACGCGCCCGATCTATAGCAACTGTGCTATATTATTAACATCAACAGCCTAGACCCAGAGGTTACGGCAGTGCGATTCGAAACAACATGGCTGCTTCGTTTTTTTGTCGGCTTCTTTTCGGTCGCTTTGGGTGCCGTGTCGGCTTATGGGCGCGGTGAGCGCAACTCGGCCGCGCTGGCAGCCATGGCGGATCTGGCCAACGGTCAAACCGGCGTGGTTTGCTGGCAGTCCAGACAGACCGGGGCGCTCAGAATCTTTGCTTGCGATCTCGACGGGGACAATCTGCGTCAGGTATCCCCGGACGTTCCCGGTAAGGATCATTTAGCTCCGCTGATTTCTCCGGACGGGACGCAGATCCTCTATTTCCAGACCAACATTCCGCTGATCGGCGAAAACTACTATGCCGATCACGTGGGCGACTTGATGGTAGTGGATGCCGCTGATACGGACGGATCAAGCGCGAGTCTATTGGTCTCCGGGGTACGGACCTACTTCGAGTGCCGGGTGGCGCGCTGGCTCGACGACAATCGAGTCGCCTACATCGGCAGCGATCACGACGGCTATGTCTACTCCATTTCCAATGACAGCAGCTCTAAGCTTTTCGACTATCCCTACGATGAGTTCGGCGCGATTCCCAACCAACAACTGACTTATGCGATCGACGGCAAGAACCGCACTTTCACCGTCAACAATCCGGGCCCCGGCGGGACCCTGACCGAAGATCAAGACTACGACGGCTGCGAGGGCAATATGACCGCCGACGGCCTCTATGCCTACCGGGTCAAGGGCGGCTGGCCCGGCCACCATTTTATGCGAATGCGTCTGGGAAGCTGGGAAGAAGAGATGTTCTTCGAGTGCCTGAGCGATACCTTGCCGGCCGACCAAAACTACATCTACTTCCCGCAGATCAGCTTGGACCAGCGCTACCTGGTCATGGGGGTATCCCGGGATCGCAGCGAGCATGGTCACTGGGATTCGGACTATGACATCTTCGTGGTCGCGATCGACCCGGTCACTTTTCTTGAGACCGGCACGCCGGTCAAGTATAGCTTCGCGAACGAACTGGATTCTTACCCGGACATCTGGGTGAACCACGAAGTGCCAGTCTTAGAGGTGCCTGTCAGTATCAACTGCGGCAGCAACGAATACGACGTGGCCGGCTGGATCAGGGACGATGCCTTCGTCAGCGGCGGCAGCGACTATGTCAATTCCAATACGATCGACACGGCCGGCGTTGCGAACGCGGCCCCGGCCGATGTGTACAAGAGTGTGCGCCATCAAAGCCCGCACGACTACTCTATCCCGGTCCCTGACGGTACTTACCTTCTGAGATTGCACTTTGCGGACGGGTACACGGATCGCTCGATGAACTACTTCGCCGAGGGGGTCCAGATTCTTACCGACTTCGACATTTCTTCCGAGGCCGGGGGAACCAACCGGGCGCTGGTCAAGGATTTCCAGGTGACGGTCGCGGATGGAAATGGACTGCAGTTACAAGCCCAAAGCTCATCAGATGTCTTCGAGGCCGGGATCGAGATCCTTGTCTGGCAAGACAGCGAACCGCAACCTGACGGGGACGGCAGTCCCGGAGCGGATGCGGACGGCGGCCCGCAGCCTGACGCTGATGGCAGCCCGCAAACTGACTCCGATAGTGGAGCAGACGACGCTGGAGACATAAACGTAGCCGACGCAAATCACGACGCCGGGACCGACCCTGACGAGGAAACAACGGTTTCGGGTGGTTGCGCGGGTTGTTCTTCAACACCCGCCGGTCGCGGCTGCCTGGTCTGGCTGCTGGTGCTTGGATTGCTGATCTTCAGAAGCCGGTTCGACGCACACGATCGCTAGCAAGATCGATTAGCCGTCTAGAGCAAGGGATTGCTGATCCGAACACCGTGGATGGTCTGGCCATCGGACAAGTCTTCGGACAGCAGCACATTTGCACCGCCGCGAACTGCCGCCTGGACGATCATAGAGTCCCAGAAGGACAGTTTGTAGCGGTTGAGGATGTCTATGGCCGCCAGTATCGAATCGCCGTCATTGATGATAACGGTCCACTTTAGCAGGTCTTCTATAATCTGCCTCGCGGTTGCAGATCCCACGGGTTTGGCAATCTTTCTCGTCACACAGGTGAAAAATTCCTGAAGAACCTGTGTGCTGAGGATGCCCCTGCCGCTTTCCCACAAATCCAGGAGGGCATCGCGGGCAATCTCGTGCTTCGGGCCCGCAGACCTGTCGTGGGCATATACCAATACATTCGTGTCCAGGAAGATCCTAATCTCTTTCATGCAGATCCTCCCGGGATACCTCGAGATGCCCGTTCGTGCCAAGGTCGAAGGACTCCAGCAGGGTGTGCGTGTGCCGTCGGCGCGCTTTTTGGTAGCCGGTGTCCTCGTGGACACGCTCCTCGATAGCCTCCCGGATCAGCTCGCTCAGAGACACCTCTCTGCGCGCCGCAAGGATCTTTGCTTTTTTCAACAAAGCCCTGGGTAACGAAAGAGTAAGGTTCTGCCTTTCCATGGATCCGTCTCCTTTTCGATCACATTAATACGTGTATCACATAAATGTGTGATCGTCAACTCGCGTCTTGTAGCCAGGAATTCCGGTTCTATCTTCCGCCCCTAACGTCATGTCCGATCGAGTCCGATGAACCTGGGCGCAATAAGTAGCGCTCGAACAAACCCGTGCTGGTGGCCACATGTTCCTGCATCAGCTGCCGTGAATAATCCTGCGGCGCGAAGATTACCATCCACAGAGCACTTGTCTTTTCGTCTACCGAGGTACGTAGTGAATCCGAGCTCGGGTTGCCAAAGGCGCCGAGATCGTCGGCCAGCACAAGTCGTCCGGCCAGATTCACTTGCCCCTTGCGTATCCCCGCGAATGACTCGCCCTGTTCGCCTTTACGCAATACGACCTTGCCCTGGATCTTGTCGGCATCGTAGAGACCCAGCGAAAGCAAAAACTTCAAGGCACACAAGTTACACACGTCGACGGCGTTGGAGATCAGTGGAAAAGGTTTCTGTTTGACTATTCTGCGCAGGAGCGCTTCCGAGGAAGGCCTGGTTTTGGTCGGGTCGACCCCAAAGGCGCGGTAGAGTTGGCGGGCCGGTCGGAGCCCGACTATCTCGCCGGGGCTCTTGCCCTGATACTCTTTTATCAATTCATCACAGCTAGCCGCAATCTCGGCTTGTAAGTCAGTGTCAGCCGGGCCGATCTCGACCGGCCGGGCCTGGATATATCCCAGACAAACATCTTGTTCGATTATCAGCTCGATCGGTTTACTCGGCTAGTTCGCGTTCTTCTGCGGGCGGGTCGATGACGACATCGGCACGGGCTTTGTGCTGAGAGATCTCTTTGTGTTCGATCTCTAAGACCCGCTCTAAGAATTTGACATCGGGATCGCGGTTGCGTTTGAGCCTGGCCTTTTTCGTCTGACGGTAGTTGCGATTAATGAAGGCGCGCAAATCGACGTTTTCCAGCAAACTCGTATAGGTGCCCTCGGCTATGACTAGATGCAGTTTGCCGGGCTGGATGGTTTCAGATTTGATCTGGTTTTCATCGAAATATACCAAGGGCTTTTCCAGGGCCTTGGCGCCATTGGTTTTCAGAGCCAATATGTGCTTGTCGAGTAAATCCAGATGAACCTCACCGGGCCCCACCCAGGAAATATCGTCGACTCGCTTGTTGTGGTTTGATTTCGGCGGCAGACTGAAGTAGTCATCCTGGCCGAAAACAAAGGCCTTGTAGCCTGCCTGCTCGGCCAGCTCGGCCAGACAATGGCCGATTTCGCTCTTACCCGAACCGGACTCTCCGGCAACAGTAACAGCTAGTGCAGTAGAAGATTCTTTGAGCTTGGGAAGCAGAACATCCCAAACTTTTTTGGCCCCGGCCCGGTGATAATCGGTAATTACCAGTTTGTCGCCAATCATTAATCTCTCCTTCCTGCTTCTATATTGAATCCACGCCGCCGCAAGTAGGCCAAAAAGGCCGCCGCCTGGGCTTCCCAGTCGAAAGCCTGAGTCTTCTCAGCCAGTTGCCGGGCACGTTCTTCGCGATTCGAATCATCATCCAGCAAGTCTTGAATAGCCTGGGCAAAATCGAAAACCTCGCCGGCCGGTACTACGGCCGCTTCGTCGGGCACGTATTGAACTGCGAAAGGAACCAAGTCGGAGCAAACGACTGCACTCCCGGAAGCTGCGGCCTGCAAAACCGACATACCGAACCCTTCCATTTCAGATGCCGAGGCATAAATATCAGTCATTGAAAACAACGGACCGATGTGCTCTTCCGGAATAAATCCGGTCAGAATCGCGCGCCCCTTGAGTTCTGGTTTTGAGTCACGCAGCTCGCTCAACGATTTGAAAAGCTCTTTCTCCGGCCCGCCGCCGATGAATAAATATACGTCGTCACGATCTTTGGCAACCATCGCAAAGGCTTCCAATAAAAGATCCTTGCGCTTGGTATGATCCATCCGGCTGGTTTCGAACACAATCCGCCCGCTCTTGAGTTTCTCGACCGCCACGCCGCTGACTTGTGCCAGGTAGGCGTAGGTCTTTTCGAGTTCGTTGGCTGCATACTGTCTGAAAACTTGCTTATCCACGCAGGGCGGAAAATAGAAAATCTGGTCTTGGGGAACGTGATAATGGGTCAACAGTCTTTCGGCAATCTCGGCCGAAGTAGCAGCGAAGGCAATTGTCTGATCACAGACGGCCCGTTCGTGGTCGCGACGCTCGCAGAATTTTAGCGGACGGACTACCTCGGGCGGCTTATCACGGAAATTATCCTCTTTGAGAGCACCCAGCGAATGCGGAGTCCAGACATGTCGATCGACTATTTCGAGATCATGCTCGAGTTTTTCAGTGATATCTTGAGACAACTCGAGCAAGGCCACTCCCAAAGCTTCGGAAGCCGCCAAAATGTGCAAAGCGGGGGCCATCTTGTCCCTGACTTCGGCCAGGGCATAGGCCACGGCCCCGACCAGCTGATCGATTTCGTTGCCGTGCTTGCGTCCGAAAACCGTGGCCCATTTCGAAGCGGCCATGCGAACCCGTTGAATGATTGGAGTGGCCGGAGAAGCCTCGTTTCCGATCAGTAGAGAACCCAGGTGACAGGCCGGAGCCTCACCGAGCGCACGCCAGTGCCGTTCGGCATAGAAGCTATCGAGAAGTTCATCCGGGACCGCTCCGCGCAACAACTTATTCACAGCATCCGCTACGATGTCGTTCCGCCACCTCTCGACCAGGCGCATTCCCATTACGGCTGCATCCCAATAGTGGGTATTGACAACCTCGAACAACTCCCACGGTCGGCAGCCGCGGTCCTTAGCCTCTTTACGAACAAAGTTATCGAGCCATTCAATCTGTTCGTCTAAGGCAATGGCGATATCCTCCTTGTGGATGAACTTATCGCCTCCTCCCGGAATAAAGATGTAGCGGACATGTTCGGCCAGGTACTCCGGCTCGTTGCGGATGCGATCACTTTCAAAATAAGGAAACCCACCGCGCGCGAAAATTGTAACTCGATATCCCAGGGCATCTAAGGCCTTGGCGAGCGAGTTGACATACATGTTCTGTCCACCCGTATCCGGCGCGCCGCCAAACGGGATCTCAACTCCAGCGTAGCCATGATTGGTGATCAAGGCTATGTCAGGCCGTTTGGCTTTTTTGAAAGCAGCTTCGAAATTCTGGGTCATAATGCACCCCTCCTAATCTCGTCGTTACAGCGGGAATTTTATACTCCCAATCGGCTAGTGTTGCAACATGTTGAGCGCAGGAATGTGGTTTATTATGCCATTTGCCTGGTAAAAACCTTTCTAACTCGAGAAACCGCGCAGTGCGTCATGAGCACAACCGGTTGAGTTGTTTTCCCTTGCCTTACGATCTACCGAATGTTATGAAGTTACGGGTCCACGACGTGAAGCGTAACTTTCTAAAAAAAGCCGAGATTTTAGCGAAAAACCGCCTATTAATCATTGTCGGCAACTACGGCTCAGGCAAGACCGAAATAGCCGTAAATCTTGCTATTTTGCTCAAACAGTCAGGCAAATTTATACAAATTGCCGACCTGGATATTGTCAACCCATACTTTCGCTGTCGAGAAGCCAAAAAACTGATGGAAGATAACGGCATCCGGGTTGTAGTCCCGCCACCGTCGCAAACCTGGGCCGACCTGCCGATCGTCGTCCCGGAAATCAAAGGCATGTTGAACCCGGCTGAAGACCAGTTAAGCATTTTCGATGTCGGTGGAGATGACGCCGGGGCCAAGTTGCTCTCGAGCTTCAAAGAATCCCTGGGCAACAGCCCTTATGAGCTGTGGCAAGTGATCAATTCGAGAAGACCTTTCACCGATACTGTTGAGGGATGTTTGAACATGCAGGCTTCGATCGAACAAGCTTCACGTCTGAAAGTAACCGGGTTGATTGTAAATACTCATCTAATGGATGAAACCACCCCCGCGGTTATAGTTGAAGGTTACGAGCTGGCCCAAAAAGTCGCTGGCAAATCAGGCCTGCCGATCGTTTTCGTCGGCATCATGGAAGAGTTTATCGAATCTGAAGAAATAAAGCAGATCCAGGCCCCGCTTCTTCCGCTCGTTCGCCGGATGTTGCCTCCCTGGCTGCGCCCACAAGGCAACTCAGCTGACTCGGATGAATGGGCCCGGCCGGTCCCAATTGGTAAACCATAAGGAGCATCAGATGCCGTGTATCGAGATCAACATAGAGCGTTGTAAAGGCTGTGAACGGTGTAATGATGCCTGTCCGCAACAAATCATAAAGATGTCGGACAAGCTGAACAAAAAGGGATACAAGTACGCAGCGGTGGTCGACGAATCAAGGTGTTTGGGCTGTATGATGTGCGCGGTTGCCTGCCCGGACGTTGTTATAGAAGTGTTTGTCGAAGGAACCCAATATCAGCTTTATCAGTACTCATAGGCAATAGCAGTAAAAGGAGATTCGGGATGGCTAAAGTTTTGATGAAGGGCAACGAGGCTATTGGTGAAGCCGCCATCCGTGCCGGGTGTGTGCATTTTTTCGGCTACCCGATTACACCCCAGAGCGAAGTGCCCGAATATCTCGCCAAGCGCCTGCCGGAAGTCGGCGGCACCTTCATCCAGGCCGAGAGTGAAGTAGCCGCCAGTAACATGATCTATGGAGCAGCCGGGGTAGGTACAAAGGTGCTGACTACTTCTTCGTCACCGGGAATCAGCCTGATGGCGGAAGGACTTTCTTATATCGCCGCCTGCGAACTACCGGTCGTGCTGGTCAATATCATGCGTTCGGGGCCCGGCCTGGGCGGCATCTTGCCCGCTCAGGGCGATTATCTCCAGGCCACCAAGGGTACCGGACACGGCGATTTTCAGCTTTTGGTGCTGGCACCCTCGTCGGTGCAAGAGGCTGTCGATCTGGTAATCCTGGCTTTCGAACTGGCCGAAAAATACCTCAACCCGGTCATGGTAATCGGCGACGGAATGATCGGACAAATGATGGAACCGGTCGAATTCCCGCCCGAAGGCACAGGAAAACCACTTAATCCGGGCAACTGGGCCTTGACCGGCTGCAAAGGACGCGAAAAGCGAATCATCAACTCCTTGTACCTTGATCCTATCGAGTGCAACGAGATCAACCTCAAGCTCAAGGCCAAATACGATCTTATGGCCAAGCACGAAAAGCGCTGGGAAGAGTACAACACTGAAAAACCTTACGATCTTTTGGTTTGTGGCTTCGGAATGATGTCGCGGATCTGCAAGACGGCCATCGACGACCTCAAGGAGCAAGGCATCAACATCGGGCTTTTCAGGCCGATTACGGTTAATCCGTTTCCCTACGAAGCTTGCCGCAAGGCTATCAACCGGACCAAACGTGTCCTGGTGCTCGAAATGAACATGGGCCAAATGCTCCAAGACATAAAAATGGCCGCCGAAGGCTCCAAGCCGATTGATTTCTTCGGAACTGCCGGCGGGGTCATTCTTTCGCCCGACGAATCCATCGATAAAATGATGGAGTCGTTGAGTAAAATTCCGGGTGCCATCAAAAAAAGCAAATCTAAAAAAGCTATTAAGAAAAAACCGACTAAACCGACCTCGAAGGCAAAGAAACCAGCCAAAGGCAAACGTACGACAGGCAAAAAGAAAACTGCCAAACTCAAGAGCAGCAAGGCCGCCAAAAGGAAGTCCCGATGAAGAAAATTTTCGCAGCGACTCAGGGCCTGACCGATCGACCGACTCATTATTGTCCCGGCTGCACTCACGGTGTTATTCACCGCATGGTCGGAGAGTGCCTCGAAGAGTTAGGCATCCGCGAAAGAACGGTTGGAATCGCACCGGTAGGTTGCGCCGTATTGGCCTACGAGTATTTCAACTGCGACATGTTCGAGGCCTCGCATGGGCGAGCCCCGGCGGTGGCCACCGGCGCCAAGCGCTCGCGGCCTGACTTGATCTTGTTTACTTATCAGGGTGACGGCGACCTGGCATCGATCGGCATGGGCGAGATTATTCATGCCGCTAATCGAGGAGAGAAGATCACGGTCATCTTCGTCAACAACGCGGTCTACGGCATGACCGGCGGACAGATGGCCCCAACCACCATGCCGGGTCAATATACAACCACCAGCCCCTACGGGCGTGACACGGCCGAGGTCGGTTATCCGGTTCGGATGACTGAGATTTTGGCAGAATTGACGACTCCCGCCTTCGTGGCCCGGGTTTCAACGCATACCACCAAGGAAATCATCCGGGCCAAGAGTATTATCAAACAGGCCTTTCGCTACCAGAAGGACAACACTTGTTTCACCTTTGTAGAAGTGTTGTCCACTTGCCCAACCAACTGGGGACTTTCGCCGCGCGAATCGGAGAAATGGCTCGAACAGGAGATGCTCCCCTACTATTCCTTGGGAATAAAGAAACGTCCCGAGGACTTCGAGGAGAAACAACATGGCGGGCACTGAAGTTCTTATGGCCGGTTTTGGCGGCCAGGGGATGTTGCTGAGCGGCAAGCTGCTCGCTTATGCGGCCATGAAAAAAGGGATGGAAGTCAGCTGGCTGCCGTCCTACGGGCCGGAAATGCGCGGCGGCACAGCCAACGTCACTGTTTGCCTCTCGAATAATCCTGTCGGCTCGCCCTATATAAGCAAACCGCGCGCTTTACTGGTCATGAACCAGCCGTCGTTGGAAAAATTCGGTCCGCGGGTCAAACCGGGCGGCTTGATCGTCGTCAATACATCTCTAGTGCCGATCGAGGCCAATCGCAAAGACTGCACGGTCGTCTACATAGCAGCTGGTGAACTGGCGCAAAAGGCCGGCACAATCAGGGCTGCAAACCTGGTAATGCTGGGTGCCTATGTGGGCTGGGCCGGTATTGTCGACAAAGATACGACGATTGCGATGATAAAAAAGGAATTCAAGAAGAAGGCCAAGTTTATCCCCGCCAATGTGGCAGCTTTCAAGTTGGGTTATGAAGAAGGTCGCAAGGCCAGAAAGGGCAAGCAGGCATGACGGCTGCGCCGGCTACAGACATTAAAAGCATCGACAAGATCCTGGCCAGGCATCCGCGTTCTGAAACGGCGGCCCTGGTCAATATCCTGCATGATCTCCAAGCCGAGTTCGGGTTCCTGGCCGAAAAAGTACTCAGGCGGGCCGCCGTATACATCGGGGTACCTCAAGTCCAACTGTTTCGCGTGGTTACTTTTTATGAGGGCTTCCACCTCAAACCGCGTGGCAAGCATATCTGTACTGTCTGCGTGGGAACCGCCTGCCATGTGCGCGGGGCATCCAAACTCGTTGATCACATCGAACGCCAGTTCAAAGTGAGCGTGGGTAATACGACCAATGACATGCAGCTGACCCTCGAGTCAGTCAATTGTGTCGGGGCTTGTGCTCTCGGTCCCCTGGTGATGATCGACGGCAGTTATCATGGAAACATGTCGGCCAGTAAACTGGATAAAATCCTCAAACCACTAAAGCGGAAATAACTCATGCCTGTCCGATTCAAAAACGCAGCCGCACTGGAGAAATTCAGAAAACAACTCCAGACCAACAAGCAAAAACCCAAAAAAGCCATTGCCGTTTGCACTTCGGGCTGTACCGCCCATGGGGCCGACAGGCTTGTTGTCGCTTTCGAAAAAGCTATCAAGAAAAAGCACCTGACTTCAAAAGTCGAGCTCAAGCAGACCGGCTGTCACGGTTTTTGTGAACGCGGCCCGCTGGTAGTAATCAACCCCGGGCAGACTCTGTATCAGCAGGTCAAAACCTCGGATGTCGATGAGATCCTCGAAAAGACAATGGTCGAAGGCAACATAGTCAAACGCCTGCTGTACAAAAATTCCAAAGGCAAGGTCTTTACCAAAGAAGACAGCGTTCCTTTTTACAAGAATCAGATGCGCCTTTTGCTGGGCAATAACAGCCGGATCGATCCTTGCAGCATTGATGATTATATCGGCCTTGGCGGATACCGGGCTTTAGCCACTGTTTTACCCAAGATCAAGCCAGAAAAAGTCATCCAGTTGATCAAATCTTCGGGTCTGCGCGGCCGCGGCGGCGGTGGATTTCCAGCAGGCGTCAAATGGGAAACCTGCCGGTCAGCAGCGAGTGCCGACAAAGTGCGCTATATAATTTGCAACGCCGACGAAGGCGATCCGGGGGCTTTCATGGATCGGGCCCTGGTCGAGGGCAATCCACATTCGGTAATCGAGGGTATGATCATCGGGGCCTGGGCAATCGGGTTTCCGGGTAAGCCCAAGGGCTACGTATATATCCGTAACGAGTACCCCCTGGCGGTCGAAAGATTGATGATCGCCCTGGAGCAAGCCCGCCAGGCCGGCTTTTTAGGCAAGAATATCCTGGGCAGTAAACTGGATTTCGATATTCAAGTAAACCGCGGCGGCGGTGCCTTTGTCTGTGGTGAGTCGACTGCCTTGATGGCTTCGATCGAGGGCGACATCGGCCGCCCGCGCGCCAAGCACATCCATACTGTCGAGGTCGGCTTGCACGGCAAGCCCAGCAACCTCAACAATGTCGAAACTTGGGCCAACGTACCTCTGATCATTGATCGCGGCGTAAAATGGTACACCGGCATCGGCACCGGCGATGTCAGCAAGAATCCCTGGGGCGGCAGTAAGGGCACCAAGATTTTCGCCCTGGTGGGCAAAGTCAACAACACCGGCCTGGTCGAAGTGCCCATGGGAACCACCTTGCGGCAGATAATCTACGACATCGGCGAAGGCATCCCGAACTCCAAGGCTTTCAAGGCAGTTCAGACCGGCGGCCCTTCCGGCGGTTGTTTGCCCGAGGCCAAGCTCGACGTGCCGGTAGATTTCGACAGCCTGACCCGCGAAGGCTCAATGATGGGTTCAGGCGGCATGATCGTAATGGACGAAGACACATGCATGGTCGATGTCGCCAGGTATTTCGTCAATTTTCTGAAGTTCGAGTCATGCGGCAACTGCACCTCTTGTCGTGACGGGCTCGAGCGCCTCCACGAGCTACTCAGCGATGTAGTAGAAGGACGCGGAACTTTGGCAACCCTCGACTTGATTAAGGAGCTGGCTGAGACTGTTCGGGAAACTTCTCTGTGCGCCCTGGGAACCTCGGCCGTCAACCCGCTCCAATCGACGCTGAAGCATTTTCGGGCCGAGTATGAGGCCCACGTCAAGGCCAAACGCTGTCCGGCCAAGGTCTGCAAGGCGCTTATTACCTACACTATCGTGGCTAAAAACTGTAACGGCTGCACGCTGTGCGCCAAGCATTGTCCCGAAAATGCCATCGTCGGCCAGAAGAAAAAACTACACACCATCATTCAGAAAAAATGCATCAAGTGCGGTATCTGCATGGATGTCTGCAAACAAAATGCGGTCAAGGTAAAATGAGAGGAAAATGATGTCTCTGAAACTCAGAATCAATGACGTCGAAGTCTCGGCCAGCCCCGGCGACGGGCTTTTAGATGTGGCTCGGCGAAATGGCTTTTCAATCCCTTCATTGTGCCACTTAGAGTCCTTACCGGCCATTGGTGCCTGCCGAGTTTGCCTGGTCGAGGTCACAAAAGGACGCCGAACAAAGCTGACAACTGCCTGCAATTACGAGGTGCAGGACGGCATCGCCGTGACAACTGACTCACCTGAGATCCATCGCCATCGAGCCATGAACCTGGAGCTGTTGCTGGCTCGGGCGCCGGCCGCCGAAGCAATTCGTAAACTTGCCGCTCAATATGGAGTCAGTCATCCGCGTTTCGGGCCGCTCAAGTACAATCCGCTGCCCAATTGCATCCTGTGTGAGCGATGTGTGCGGGCCTGTGCCCAGCTCGGGCACAATGCTTTAACAATCATCGGCCGCGGCGATCGTAAACGTATAGGCTTGCCATTCAACAAGCCGGCTGAATCGTGTGTCGGTTGTGGGTCGTGCGTTTCAGTTTGTCCGACAGATTGCATTCCCGTAAAAGACACGCCAAAGACCCGCACTATCTGGGGACAATCATTTGATTTCGTTTTATGTCAAGAATGTGCAACTCCGGTAATCACTGAAAAAAACCGGGCACATGCTATTAAAACCAAGGGACTACCGGAGGACTATTATGATCTCTGCGAAGCCTGCAAGCAGGCCGCTACCAGTGAACGTTTTGCCGCAATTGTCTGGTAGGCAATCTCGGAATATAGGCCAAAGCGGCCCGCTGGTTGTTATACCTCAAAACTGTACCGGTTGCCGAACCTGTGAGTTGGCCTGCTCATTCGCCCATTCACAAAACGGCACCCTGGGGCACAGTCGCATCAGGGTATATCAAGTTGGTCAAGAGCGACACGTTCAGGTAACCTGTCTGCAATGCGTCAACGCTGCTTGCGTTAAAGTCTGTCCGACCGAGGCCCTGATTCGCAATAAGCAAACCAGCGCAATTGAAATAGATGAAAATCGCTGCATCGGTTGCGGCTTATGTGCAACTGCTTGTCCTTTTGGGCACATGCATTTTAATTATGAGATTCACCTGCCTCAGAAATGCGATCTCTGCGGCGGTCAGCCCGTGTGCGCAAAGTTCTGCCCTCACGGGGCATTGGAGTGGCGCTAATCATGGAACAAATCGTACTCAAAGTTCCCCCAGGAAAGATTTTTATCAAGGACGGCCGTTGTCCCAACAACTGCTCTTTGATGAACAAAGACAAGCTCCTTTCAGGTAAACCAGTTGTGACTACCCTGGTCCGCCTGAAAGGCGACACCGGCACCATGCACTTCAATGCTTTCTACGGCATTTTCGAGTATGAAACCGACTTAGACCCGCAACAGGGAGACGTGGTTGATCTGTATTGCCCGCACTGCGGCACAGCCTTGAGCGTGCCTGAGAAATGCACTATGTGCCATGTACACATGTTCGCTATCCATTTGCCGGATGGCGGCGAAATACGTGCCTGTCCAAAAGTCGGCTGCCGCAATCACCAACTGACCATCGTCGATCTCGACGCTCAATTTGCCGAATTCTACAACGAAGAACGTCGCCCAAAAATGTAGACTGGTGCCAAGATGACCCTACGAACTGCGACGCTAGGCTGGATCGGGCTAATCGTTATACTGGCTGGTTGCTCGAAAAAAGAAGAAACACAGGCCAAAATACCTTTCAGCGACAATTTCGACCGAACCGAACTGGGCGAAAACTACAGCGGCGACCCGGGCTGGCGGATTAAAGACGGCCAGGTATTCTCGGCCGGGACCTCAAATCGTGCGGTCTGGCTCAAAGCCAGCTTGCCTGACAATGCAGTGATCGAATTCGATACCCGTTCGGAAAGCCCGGCCGGCGATATTAAATTCGAGATCTATGCCGACGGAAAAAATCACGAATCGGGCTACATTCTCATATTCGGTGGTTGGAACAACACCATCTCGTGTATTGCCCGCAAAGACGAACATGGCGCAGATCGCCAGGAACTCAAAGAACGCGGTTTGGTGAAGATCGGCCAAACCCACAGAGTCAAAGTCATCCGCCAGGACAAAGTCATCAAATGGTATATCGACGGTAAGCTAATCCTGGATTATTTCGACTCGGAACCTCTGCGCGGTCCGGGCAATGATCGGCTGGGCTTCAATAACTGGCAATCTCACGTATATTTCGACAACCTGTCGATCCGCGAAGCCGGCGATTCAGATAAGTAGCAAGGCACGTAAACAACCCTGCGACAACGAGAAATCAGTAGATCCGGCGATAGGACCGACGGCGCCTGAAAGAGCAAACCAGTGGCGACAACGGGAAAATGTAGCCGAAAAAACGCGGCATGAACGGGGACGGAGCAATTGGCTGTGGTCGGTAAGTCATTGTAACACCTAGCAATTACCCACTAGTAAATGAGGTTTATCCATTTCCAGGTCGCAAAACCGATCAAACATCTCATCGACAATATGCTCAACGTTGTCATCAAATTGGAGAATCCTACGGTCTCGGGTTGTTTCTTCGGGGCGGTCCCACATCTTCAGGTTCTCTAAGAAAATCGTCGCGTCTGAATGTGCCATGATCGACTCCTTTTCTTTTCAAAGACTTGGTAACAATGTAACCCTTTGTGGTTATATGTACTACAGTATCCTACACCGGTCAAGTTTCTGACCTGTCCCTAAAAATTTCGTCTGAGCTTATCCGCCTTGACCAGGCTTTCTGCACGACCTACCCTCTGTTCATGGGAGAATCCAGACCCCAAATCTTAGGGGGCTTTCGCTACCGCAAACTAAGCCTGGCACTCAAGCAACGCTTCGGAGAACGAATTCAAAAAGTTACTCTCAGGGGCGGGTTTGGATGTCCAAATCGCGACGGCCGGGTGGGCCGGGGTGGCTGTATATTCTGTTCAGAAAAAGCCTTATTGCCGTCCTGCGGGCCAGCCTTTGGGCCCATCGAGGATCAACTCGAAGCCGGGCTACAGGCTGTCAGGCTGCACACCAAGGCGAATAAGGCAATCGCCTATTTCCAGGATCAAACGGCCACTGACGCAGCCCCCTCGGTTTTACATGACTTATACACCAGGGCCATGAATCATCCCGACATTGTGGCCCTGTCGGTAGGAACCCGGCCCGACTGGATTCCCGACGAAGTTCTGTCCCTATTGTCCAAACTAACCAGTCAGAAACCGGTATTCATAGAGCTCGGCCTGCAGTCGGCCAATGACACATTTCTTAAATGGATGAATCGCGGCCACTCGGTCGCCGATTTCGAATCCGCCGTCAAGCGTTGTCACCAGGCCGGCCTGGAAGTCATCGCTCACGTTATTCTTGATTTGCCTGATGAAACAGCCGACGACCGAGCCAAGACAGCTGCCTGCCTGAACTCATTGGCCGTCGAAGGCGTAAAGGTCCACAATCTGCATGTTCTCGAACATACTCCTTTGGCTAAGCTTCACAAAAAAGGAATGTTTCAGCTCAGCTCGCTTTTGGAGTATGCTGAAATGGTTGCCGAGTTCATTCAGATGCTTCGCGTGGAAATGATTATCCATCGCCTGAGCGGTGAAGGCCCGGCTGAATTGATGCTGGCTCCCGACTGGGGCAGAGACAAGAAGAGTATCCTATCTAAAATTGACAAAACCCTATCTGCCAGTGACGGCTGGCAGGGCAAACATTGCGAGTAAAACAGGTTTTGACAACCGAAAACACAGACGAACAACTGCTTTTTGCCGTGCTAGTCACCGAGCGAGGCTTTGCAACCCCCGAACAGGTTGCAACGGCTGTCAAAGCCAGCCTGACTTCGCGCAAGAAGAACTTAGCCGATCAGCTCGAAGCCGATGGCTCAATCACCGACCAGCAAAAAGCGGTTATTTCGCGGCTGGTACAAAAAGCTCTGTCCGACCAGATGGGAACGGTCGCCGAGGACATCGAATCGATCAGGGTCGGTGTATCCGACAACCTCGACGACACTATCGGAACGGTTACTCCCGAACAGCCCGGGCGCTATTCTGTTCGCAATGTTCACGGCCGCGGCGGCCAGGCTAAAGTCTGGAGGATCTTCGATGAACACATCGGCCGCGACGTGGCGCTGAAAGAACTGTTACCCGAGCCCGGTCCGGAAGGTGAAGCGACTTCCCCTTGGGCCAGCCCCCAATCGATCCCCGGAGTCGTTCGTTTCCTGCGCGAAGCCAGGGTTACCGGCCAACTGGAGCATCCCAATATCGTGCCGGTCTACGAGGTCGGCCGTCGACTAGACGGCACCTTCTATTACACTATGCGCATGGTTCGCGGGCAAACCCTGGCCCAGAAATTAGAAGAGTGCAAAGATCTGCCTGAGCGCATGAAATTACTTGGCGCTTTCTGGGATATGTGCAACGCAATCGCCTATGCGCATAGCCGCGGAGTTGTCCACCGGGATATCAAGCCCTCGAACGTCATGGTCGGCGAATTCGGCGAGACGGTCTTGCTCGATTGGGGAATTGCCAAGGTAAAGGGCAAGCAGGATATCGGAGCTCGCGACATAGCCAAGGAGTTAAAACTCCTTCATGGAGACGATATCGAAAAAACAACCGCCGGCTCGGCTATGGGCACTCCATCATACATGAGCCCCGAGCAGGCTCGCGGTGAAATCGATCTTATTGATGAACGTTCCGACATATGGGGCCTGGGTTCTGTACTCTATGAGATCCTGACTGGGCGACCACCCTTTACCGGAAAACAAAGAGTAGAGATCCTGCTCAAGGCCGGCAGGAAACGTGTCAGTCCGGTTCTCGAACAAAACCCGGATGCATCGGCCGAGCTGGCTGCGATTGCCCAAAAGGCCTTGCGGCGTAACAAGCAAAACCGCTACCAGAGCGCCAAGGACTTTTCCAAGGACGTTGGCGCCTATATGACCGGCGAGAAAGTCACTGCCTACGATTACAGTTCGTGGGAACTATTAAAACGCTATGCCCTCAAGCACAAAGTTGCCTTCGGCGCGGTTGGGTTGGTTCTGGCTGTAATCATTGGAGCTCTCATTTTCGTCTCGGTCTCCTATCGCGCTGAAACAATCGCGAGAAAAAACGAAAGTCAGGCCCGTGAACTTGCAGAAACTGCTCAGGCAAAAGAACACGCCGAACGCCTGGTGGCCAATCATCATCTAGCCCAAGCCTATGCGGAAAAGGCCGATCGTTTAATGGCCGACAAACGTTTTCTTTCGACTGATATTTTCGCAGCAGCCTCTTTGTTTCACAACCCGTCCCACCCAAAAAGCCCGTTTTACTCAGCCGGTTTCAATCAGCTTTTTCCAAACAGTCACGACCTGCGTGTGGAAGCTGCCTCGCAAATATATCGTACGAGTTTTCAACTACGCGCCAGCCTGACTAAAATCTTGCGCGCCAGTGAAGTATTGACCAGAGTCCATTTCGCCCCGGACGATGCAACATTCTGTGCCGGCAGGACTGATGGTAATATAAACATCTGGCATATGAACTCGGACAAAGCCCTCGTTCTAAAAGGTCATACCGACCGCGTCTATAATATTTCTTACTCTCCTGATGCCAAACATCTGATCTCGGCCGGACACGATAAAACCATCAAGCTCTGGAATGTCGCTAACGGAAAACTTCTTTACAGTGTGCGGGCTCATTCTGAACCAGTATTAGGGGTCGATTTCTCGCCCGACGGCCGTTTCTTTGCATCAGCCAGCGCAGATAGTACGATTCGAATCTGGAAGCCAAGAAACAAGAAACCAGAACAGACCATCAAGGGCCACAACGGCAAAGTAAACTGCCTGGCCTATTCTCCCAACGGCAAACTGATCGCATCCGCCGGTGATGATAAGACCGTCAGACTTTGGCAACTCCCCAAGGGAACCCAAGAGCATTCGTTTGAGGGTCACACAGGAAGTGTCAACTACGTGGTTTTCTCTCCTGACGGCAAGATATTGGCTTCGGCGGGGAACGACCAGAAAATCTATCTGTGGAACGTCGCAACCCGAAAGTTGTCAAAAACACTTCTAGGAAATAAAGACGGCATATTGAGTGTTGCTTTTTCAGCCGATGGCAGCCTGCTCGCCTCAGCCAGCTACGACCGAACAGTCCGCATCTGGAACGTCAAAACCGGTCAGCTTTTGTTGACGTTTGGCCATCAGGCTTTTGTTTATGGCGTGGCTTTTGCCCACAAAAGCCCTCAGCTTGTCTCCGTGGGATACGACAAGATCGCCAAGGTCTGGAACCTCGGGACTAGCAGAAAACTCATCTCTCTCAGAGGCCACAAGGGAACCGTCTACGCGGTCACCTATTCTTCCGATGGCAGTCTACTGGCCTCGGCTGGATGGGATAAAACAATCAGAATTTGGGACCCCAAAACGGGCCGCCTAAAAGCCGTACTTCGTGGGCACAAGGATATCATCGATGATTTGGCGCTGAGTCCCGACGCCACCCGGCTGGCTTCGGCTTGTCGCGATAAAACCATCCGGATCTGGGATCTTAGAAAACGAAAAGTCACCAATGTGCTCAAGGGCCATAAAGATTCGGTCTATGGGGTTGCATTTTCACCAGACGGTGAGCTGCTTGCATCTTCGAGTACCGACCGCACCGCAATCATTTGGGATGTCGAGACCGGCAAACAGTTGCTGACTCTCAAAGGTCACAAGTCTGAAGTCGACAAGGTCGCATTTTCTCCCAATAGTAAAATACTGGCCACCGCCGGCTACGACAAAACTGTGCGGCTCTGGGATCCCCGCTCCGGCGAACAGTTGAGGGTGCTCGGAGGACACACTGACTGGATTTCCGGTGTTGCTTTTTCGAAATCGGGAACCAAACTGGCTTCTTCGAGTAAAGACGGTCTGGCCATTGTCTGGGATCCTACCAACGGCCGAGAGCTAGGTCGCTTTGTCGGTCACGAACAATGGGTCAACGCGGTCAGGTTTTCTCCGGATGAAAGCTTGCTGGCTACGGCCAGCGACGATCTGACTGTCAGGTTATGGTCACTCGAGTCAAGCAAGCCGCTTTTGAAAATCCCGGCCACAAGTGAAGTCGTTGCTATCGAATTCTCGCCCGACGGGTCCATAATTGCGATTGGTGACGGCGATGATGTCAAGCTGTACCCGATTGATTTTTCTTCGCTGGATGTCGAGCCGCAAAAGCTGCTTGATTCGGCCGAGAAATCCGCCGGAATGAAACTAGATGGATTTGATTTGAAAATTTTCGCAGGGCAAGACTAGCCCTTTTTGCTAGAACCCTGCTATCCTTCGTGCTAGCATCCTCTCCGCAAAATCATATTCAGCTCGGGAGGCTTTCGTGCTAATTGACATTCATGTCCATTCAAATAATTCCGAAAATGTTCCCTTTTCGATCGAGCAGTTGATTGCCCGGGCAAAACAAGACGGGCTGGACGGAATATGTCTGACTGACACTCACACCATCGAAGGCTTGGCCGAGGCCAAACGACTTGGCGCTGAAGCTGATCTTCTGGTTCTGCTTGGCTTTGAAGCGGTTACTGATTGCGGACACTTCCTGGTGTTCCTGCCTGAACCGGAAGGCCTGGAAGATATCTCGAGTCTGCTAAAATTAGATGACCAGGGCCGGGCCAGCTACAAATTACTTGCCGACCAGGTCACGCAGCGCTCTGGAGTAATTATCGCGGCCCATCCATACGATCGCAGCATTGAAGAGTCGCCTGGCGATTCACTCGTTCAACTCAAGGGAGTGTCTGCGGTCGAGGTGCTCAACGCCAGCCGTACTAGTCTGGCCAACGAACTCGCCGAGGAAGTTGCGGCCGGGTCCGGCCTGCCCGGAGTCGGTGGCAGCGACGCACGCAAAGACCTCGATCTTCTGGGTAAAGTAGCCACTTTGTTCGGCAAGCAACTTAAATGCGAGGCTGATCTCATAGCCTGTATTAAATCTTTCGATGTCTGGCCGGTTTCACTCGGCAAGCCGGCAATTGGTATCAGCCCACGTAGACGAGATTCAGGCGATAGAACCGCTGGCCGCGGTCGCCCGCCCCGACGTCAAAACGACCGGAGATCATCCCGGCGCTCTTCACGACCTCCGAGGCGCGGCTCCAAGAAATCGGACAGATAAAGTTTACATTTTTGAGTTACGGACGAGCTCTGCCTGGGAAAGTCGACAATACATCGGCTCGAGCTTGTGCGGGTCATCGCTCGCACCGAGCTGCAATTTTTCTCTTGCCAAGAAACCGATCGCTACGGCCGATATAACATGCAGTCTTTCTTCAGGGACTACAATCGCTGAGTTGCCCAGCTGATCTTCAAAAATCTCCGGGTAGCGCTTCACCCCGGAGCCGAGCAGCAAACATTTCTTTCCGCTGGCCGAAAGCTCTAAAGCCCAATCGTGCGGTTCACGGGCAGCTTCGGCCTGGACGACACTCAACGAACCTTGACGCTCCAGATAACAAGCACTGTAGACCTCGTTCCTCAAAGCATCCAGGGCCGGGCAAATCCATTCGGCACCCTGCGATTTGCCGTTTTCCGCCAAGGCCCGTAATGTTGAAACACCTGCCAGAGGTATTCGCAGAGCAAACGACAGGCTTTTAGCCAAAGTCAATCCGACCCTGATTCCGGTGAACGAGCCCGGGCCTAGGCCGACAGCTATTGCTCCGAGATCATGCCGCGCCAACCCAAGCTGGCTGACGAGTCGGTCGATAGCAATCAGCAGAGTCCGCGAATGATTTTTTGAAGGTTCGCTAACCTGCCCCAACAACTGATTATCATCGAGCAGAGCAACGGAAGTTACCGGGGTCGCCGTATCCAAAGCCAATATTATCACTACAAAACCCTAGCCGGCCACTAGCTGAAGATCAAGACCAGTATCGGTGAATATCATTACCCAGAGCAAAAATCATAAGTCCGGCCAGCAGGATCAATCCGATATATGTCGATACGACCCTGGTCTTGATCGAAACCGGCCGGCGGATAAGCACCTCAATCAAAATAAAAGCAATATGACCGCCATCCAGGATCGGAATGGGAAGTAAGTTGAGAATGCCCAACAAAGTCGTAAGAAAAGCCATCATCTGCACGAAATATTGCCAGCCCTTTTCCGCCGATTTGCCGGCAATGTCGGCGATCATCAAAGGCCCCCCGATGGCCTCGCTTGGCTTGACCCTGCCCTGAAAGATCCGTACAAAACCAATTATGTTCATTGAAATGGCATTGCCGGTATCCACAAAGGCCATTTTGGATGCATACAAAAATCGATCAGGCCGTGCAATTCGTTGGCCGAATAGAGTATTGGGCATGTAACTCACGCCCAATCCAAGTTTTCTGATCTTCTGCTTGAACTCGTTGGTTTGGGTTATAACCTCGGGTTTGAATTCGATATTTCTCAAGCTTCCGGCGTGTCGAATCTGGACTCTTATCATGTCATCCGGCTGTTCGGCGACAGCCAGCGAAAATTGTTCCCAACTGAATATCGGCTGGCCACCCACCGAAATGATCTTGTCGCCTGCAACCAAACCATTACGATCAGCCGGCAAACCTTCTGAGACCTCACCAATGTAAAGATCGATCGGCTCGATTCCAAAATAAGCCAGCTTGGTATGCAGCGTCCCTTCGGGTGCCTTTGATACGTCGTCTGGTCGTACAAAGGTTTCCATCAGGGCCGGAGTCTTCACAGTTACTGCACCCGCCTCTACGTGAGCCGCCCTGACAACTGTGACCGGCAACAAGTGCTTGCCGTTACCTTCCATAATATACTGGGCGTCCCACCAGCCTTCGACGGGAATACCGCCAACCTCGAGTATCCTGTCCCAACATTGCAACTGCGATCGAACTGCCGGAGAGTCTGGCTTGACGACCCCGATAATGTTGCCCTGGCGTTTGTATTTCAGGCCTGCGTCCCAGCGCTGCCCGAGAAGCTCGAGACCTGTTTCGTCTAATTCGGGCACGGGTTTTACATCGAAGCTCAATTTTTTTCCAGCCCGTTCGACAGTGATTTTTACCGCTTGACCGGCTGAACTCTGTATCCCACTGTCGATATCTTCAAATGTCTCGACTTCAAAACCAGCTATAGAGAACACCCGATCGTTGGGATGAATTCCAGCCAGGGCAGCCGGCGAGCCAGGCACGACCCGGCCGACAATCGGCGCCGGAGCCGTATCCTGAACTAGATGGAAAACGAAGTATATCGGCACCGCTAAAAGAACGCTGAACAGGGGCCCCCCGAAAATAATCAGGAACCGTTTCCAGGCTTTTTGGGTCGAGAAGGCTCGGGGTTGGTCCGCAACGGGGATTTCCTCGGAGGGATCATCTCCCAACATGCGAACGAAGCCACCAATCGGAAACCAGGCTATCCGATATTCGGTTTCACCGGGTTTGAAGCTCAATTTGAACTTGCCGAGCCGAATCGGTGTGCCAAACCCAAGACTAAAGGTCAAAACTTTTACTTTGAAAAGCTTGGCAAAAGTGAAGTGGCCGCCTTCATGTGCGAAGATCAGGATACCAATCAGAACTATGAACCAGAAAAGACTCGCCACGAATCACCGCCTAAAAATACTCAACCCCTCCAGTCAGGCATTCCTACAGGAAAAGTAATTGATGGTCAAGGTACCAATAATATTTACTCTTTTGGATCCTGGGCGTCGATGCCTATAAGACTCTCGGCCCGATCGGCCGGTAGTTGTTCAACGTCTCGCAGCTTGCGCTCGATCGCCCGCGTTCTGACTGCGGCAGTGTCCATAACATTGCTGGCTTCGGTAAGTTTCTTCTGAACCTTGCTAATCACATCTCCGAACTTACTGAATTCGGTCTTGATCGCCCCTAAAATAATCCAGACATCGCTGGAACGTTTCTGGATGGCAAGCGTTCTGAACCCCATTTGCAGACTATTGAGCAACGCCAATAAAGTAGTCGGGCCACTTACATTAATTCTGAAGTCGCGCTGTAAACCCTCCACCAATCCAGGCCGCCGCAGCACTTCGGCATACAACCCTTCAGACGGCAAGAACATGATGCCGAAATCGGTGGTGGTCGGCGGGTTCAAGTATTTTTCACAGATTTCCCTGGCCGAGGCCTTGATCCTGAGCTCGAGTTGTTTGCCGGCCTCTTCTACTCCCTCAATGTCGGCCTTCTCAGAGGCTTCGATCAGGCGATCATAGTCTTCTTTAGGAAACTTGGCATCAATCGGCAGCCAGACATTTGAGCCTGCTTGTCCGTCACGGCCGGGCAGCTTGACGGCAAATTCAACCCTTTCGCTGCCACCCTCTTTTGTGGCCACATTTCTTTCAAATTGCTCGGGGCTGAGAGCTTGTTCCAGCAGATTACCCAGTTGAATCTCACCCCAGGTCCCGCGCACTTTCACGTTGGTCAAGACTTTCTTCAGATCACCAACGCCGGCGGCCAGAACCCTCATTTCTCCAAGACCTTGATAAACCTGCTCAAGCCTTTCACTTACTAATTTGAACGATTCGCTCAAGCGTTTCTCCAAGGTGCCTTGCAGCTTCTCGTCGACGGTCTGACGCATCTGCTCGAGCTTTTTTGCGTTGTCTTCCTGTAGTTGAGTGAGTTTCTGTTCTACTACTGTTCTCAGGCTCTCAAGCTGACCCTGCTGATTTTTAGATATCTCAGCCAGGGTCTTTATCTGAGTATCACTGGCCCCTTTAATGGTTGTGGAAACTTCCTCGCGCAGGTTTTGCGATTGCTTGCCAGATTCCTCGCGGCTATTGGAGGTCTCTTCCCGAAATGCTCTTTCTACGCGATCACTACTTTTTTCAATCATATCCAGTCGATTGGAAATCTGACGCAGGTCACCACTTCGCTTGAATGAGATGATCTGCAATATGATCAGACAAGCAAGTAAGCCAAGCGCAACTATCAACATAACTTCAGGCATTAATTAATTGCCTCCCCGGACAACATGCCATTTCGGTAATACATGGTCAATTAATACCAAATCCCCCTGACAATACCAGCCTTAATCCAAAGTCGCTGACATTGGTCAACTGAACATCCCAGACAAAGCAGGTAGAGCATGACTAGAATGGTTTTGCAGAACTTGGTCGAAGTCATGCATAAATTCG
>JAFDKH010000318.1 GCA_019307065.1 Deltaproteobacteria bacterium | reverse complement strand
TGGGCATCGACACCGAGAAGACCTACGGCTACAAGGTACTCGAGCCGATCATCGAGCTGCGCAAGCCCGCGGTGCGCAAGCTGGGCGCCGCGCTGGGGCTGCCCGAGGAGCTGACCGAGCGCCCGCCTTTTCCCGGACCGGCGCTGGCGACGAGGATCATCGGGGAGGTCACGCCGGAACGGGTGGAACTGGTGCGCAAGGCCACAGCCATCGTGGAGAAAGAGCTGGCCTCCTCCGGCGCCTTCCAGTACCTGGCCGTGCTGCACGCCGACCGCGTCACCGGCATGCGCAATAACAAGCGGGACTACGGCCTGCAGGTCGAGATCCGCTGCTGGGAGAGCGAGGACGCCGTCACGGCTACCCCCACCCGGCTGCCCTACGAGACCCTGGAGAAGCTGGCCGACGAGATCACCTCGCACGTACCGGGCGTGGTCAGCGTCACCTACAACGTCACCCGCAAGCCGCCCTCGACCATCGAGGTGGTGTAGCGGCAAGGCCGACGGCCCCGGCCTGCGGCTTGTGCTTGATCAGGGTTTACTACGATCACAAGGAGTACCAAGATGTTTCGTTGGCAAGTCAATAGCCTGGCAATTGGGATCGCTGGCTTTATTCTGGTCAGTGGCCTGAATGGCTGTGGCGATTCCGGTCAGTCCGGGCCGGGCCCTTACCCGATTACCGAAGGCTGCAATCCCCTGGCTCACAAGTTCGATTGTATGCTGCCCTATCCGACAGATTTCTTTCTGGTCGACGACGCCAGCCTGCCGAGTGGTAAACGAGTCCAGCTCAGCGAACGGGCGACCATTTTTACACCAGCCGATGATCTGCGGGCCGACCCTACCAGCGTGCATCCAGCCGACGGGTTTTCACATCTAAGCCAGATCCTGGCCTTGTTTCCTGGCGGGGTCGATCCTGACGACCTGGTTTTTCACACCGACGATCTATCGCTTTCCCTGACTGCCGACAGTCCAACTTTATTGATCGAGGCCCAGACCGGCACCCCGGTCATGCACTTCGCCGAACTCGACCCGCGGGCCGAAAGCGATGAACAAAGGGCCATGTTGATCAGGCCGCTTGAACGTTTGAAAAATGCCACCCGTTACATTGTCGCTATCCATGGGCTGCGTACGCCGGATGGTAATGAATTGAAAGCACCCGAGGGGTTCCGCCGAATTCGCGAAGGGTTGGTCAGCGGCCATGAGATCCTCGAACCATTGGCCGAACGCTACGAATCAGAGATCTTTCCGGTTATCGAACAATTCGGAGTTGCTCGTGACGATTTGATTCTGGCCTGGGACTTCACTACCGAAACCTTAGAACATGTCACCAAAGACATGTTGGCGGTGCGCGAACAGATCATCAATATTCTTTCTGCCAATCCGCCGCAGGTTACCATCAGCGAAGTTGTCGATGATGTCGATCAGCACATATATCGGGAAATCGAGGGGACAATCCGAGTGCCCCTGTTCATGGAGTCGGCTCAGCCGGATGCCTGGCTGAATCGCGATGAAGATGGCAACGTCGTTCAAAACGGCGAAACTGAAGTTGAGTTCACAATCCTGATCCCGAAAAGTCTGGCCGAACGCGCGCCGACTGATCCGCCCGGACGGCTCTTGCAGCACGGCCACGGTTTCTTCGGTACGCGGGCCAGCGGGCCTCTAGAGCTTGGACGTTTCATCGACGAGCATGGCATGGTTCTGATGGCGGTCGACTGGTGGGGAATGAGCCGCGCGGACTCGATTACTATAATCGACGCGATTGCCAGCCGGCCATCCGAGATTGCCAAGTTTACGGATCGGGTTCATCAGGGCATGGCCAACTCGATGGCCCTGGTCTATGCCGCCAAGGGTCCGCTACTCGAAGAGCCGGCCTTGCAGATCGGCCAGGGACAACTCTACGATCCCGAAAAGGTTTACTTCATCGGAAATAGTGCCGGGCATATTCTGGGCGGTACTTATGTTGCTCTGTCGCCCCATATCGAGCGAGCTGCTCTGGGTGTTGGTGGAGCTGGCTTCTCTTTTATAATGTTTCGCTCGCGCAGTTTCATGGCTTTCCTGGATTTCATCGAGATGTACTTGCCCGATCCTCTGGACATTCAGAAATTCGCCATGCTAACCCAAACGACTTTCGACCGCATGGACCCAATAACTTATGCTCCGCATTTGTTGCAGGACACTTATCTCGACGGTCCCCAGGCGCGGTATTTGTTGATGCACGTCGGAATCGGCGATGCTCAGGTGCCCAACTTGTCTGCTCACCTGCATGCTCGAGCTCTGGGGCTTTCGCTGATGCGGCCGACCCCCAGGGATATTTTTGGCCTGGCCCAGGTCGACTATCCATTCGACGGCTCGGCCCTGGTCGAGTTCGACTTCGGCATCGATCCACTACCTTCGATCGTGGCCACGCCGGCCGAAGAGGGCAACGAGGTTCACGACGGGGTACGCAATACGCAAGCCGCAATTAGTCAAATTGATCAGTTTTTTCAAGCAGATGGGCTTATTGTCCAGACATGCGAAGGCATTTGCAATCCCGAATGAAAAGCAGAATTGGGCTGAATAATCCTTGACATTTCGGGCGAGTTTCCCTAAATAGTGACGTTCCCAGACTTTTTTGGGCAGGCGGAAGGATTTAATCCAATGAAGACTGTACATATCAAAAACTCTGACGTCAATCGTCGTTGGCTGCTAGTCGACGTAGAGGACAAGGTTCTTGGCCGGGTTGCCTCCAATGTTGCCAGTATTCTGCGCGGAAAAACCAGCCCCAAGTTTACTCCACACGTTGACACCGGAGACTTCGTGATTGTGGTCAACGCCGCTAAAATCAAACTGACCGGCAAGAAGTGGCAAGACAAGATGTATCACGATCACTCCGGCCATCCGAGCGGTTTGAAATCGAAGTCAGCTGCGACGATGCTTGAGAAACATCCGACCGACATTTTTCGGCGCGCGGTCAAGGGTATGTTACCAAAAAGTGCTTTGGGCTACTCGATGATTCGCAAGCTCAAAATATATGCCGGGCCGGAACATCCGCATGAGGCCCAGAAGCCGGAACAGATCGATTTTGAAGGGACGAGCTAATGAGTGAAGTTATGCAGTGGTATGCGACAGGTAAGAGAAAATCAGCTATTGCCCGAGTCTGGATGCTGCCGGGTAATGGAAACATAGTTATCAACAAGCGACCAATCGACGAGTATTTCGGACGGGCCACCTTGAAGATGATCCTGAGTGAACCGTTTGAGTTGACCGAGACGATTGGCAAGTATGACCTCAAGGTCAATGTTTGCGGAGGCGGCCTGGCTGGCCAGGCCGGCGCAATTCGACACGGGATTACCCGAGCTTTGTTGGAGGTCAACCCTCAGTTCAGGTCGATTTTAAAGAAAGTCGGATTGATCACTCGTGACTCGCGAGTAAAAGAGCGCAAGAAATACGGACAGCCCGGTGCCCGTAAGCGCTTCCAGTACTCCAAGCGCTAAACATCACATAACTTATAAATTTAAAGGGCCCGTTTTGACGGGCCTTTTTTGTTGTCGGCTGGGAACTATAGCCGGGAATCACGATTCATAACCAGTTGGATCGGTATACTCGTCTTCCCACTCGGTCGGAGAAATTGAACCATCGGCGATGCGTTGCTCGATAATTGCAATCAAGGCATCACATATTATCGGGTCGATTTGGCGCAGGCGAAGTTTTTTCAGGATCTTGATTGCCTCAGGATTGTCAACTGCTTCCTGGTAGGGTCGCTCCGAGGTCACGGCATCGTAAGTGTCGGCTGCGTTGAGTATTCTGGCACCCAGGGGGATTTCATCGCCCTTGAGCCCGTCGGGATACCCCGACCCGTCCATCCATTCGTGATGATGCAGAACGAGTTCCCGGACCGGCGCAAGAAAATCGATCGGCCTGATGATTTTTTCGCCTAAGACCGGGTGGTTCTGGATTATTTTGCGCTCCTCCTCGGACAAGCTGTCCTTCTTGGAAAGGATGTCTTCGCTGATACCAATTTTACCGATATCATGCAGGATGCCGCCGTAGCGCAGAATTCTGAGTTCCTGATCGTCGAGGCTCAGGGCCCGGCCAAGGGCCAGGGCTACATTGGTTACGCGCATCGAGTGGCCGCGGGTATAAGGGTCCTTGGCATCGATCGAGTTTGCCAGGGCGCGAATTGTCTCGAGGTAGCCGTGCTCGAGAGTGGCGACCAGTTCCTTGTTCTCGCGATCGTAAAACAGCAATTGGCGGGACATATAGTTGAAAGTGTGGGCCAGTTCGCCGATTTCGTTTCTGGCTTTTATGTCCAGGGATGTGCCGAATTTTCCGCGGGCGATGGCCAGGGCTCCGGTGACGCATTTGCCGATCGGACGAGTGATACCGAAAGCGAACAAAATACCGATCCCGACTGCCAGCGCCATGCTTATTAAGACTACCGTAATTACCTGCCAGGTCATTTTACGTGTCGCCGCGTAGGCCTGGTCTAGGGGTTCAGTAGAAATCATCAGCCAGGCCGGGTTGGCCAGGGGAGCATAGGCGG